>JBHIVA010000001.1:0-113402 GCA_042138015.1 Nitrososphaeraceae archaeon
ATCAAATTTATGATATTGTTTATCAAGGAAAGTAATAATTTCTAATAATAGATTATTTTCATTTCCATATAATTAACACTTTCATTTTTGAATACGAATCTAATTTAATTTGAATTATGAAAATTTGTAACTATTATTTAAAAAAATATAATTAAATTTTAATTTTGGCTAACAATTTACAAAGACGATTCCCTTTACGGAATACCCACACTATAATACGAATAAGCTAATTACACGCAACGCAAGCTAACCACATAGAAACTTCGGTATCAGTGACGCTGTTTATCCAGAAATACTCAAATTTCAAAAGAGCATTTAAGACTTCTCTTCAAATGATATAGTGTCGAAAAATTGGATTACATACACTAGTGTATTGCATCCCACCGGATTGTGTTCTACGTATCTTCAAAACATGTGTAGATAGTATAGTAACTATAACAATCAATAATGATCATTCTTTAACTATAAGAAAATTAGATTTACAAATGCATTATAATAATCAATAAAAATATGAAAATAATTTCTGTATATTATGTTTTGATACGTTTCAAGTTAAAAATTCAACTCTAGTTTTTGAAGAATTATTTAAATATAATATCCTATTTTAAGAGTTGTTAATTTTGAGAGCTGCTAAAATCATATGCTATTTTTTTGGAATTATTATTATGCTACTAGGTCTATACACCTTATCTACTTCAATACCGTCAACAACTTATACTATATACACTTATGAAAGTGTAATATTATCTCTTATTATGGTAGGATTTGGGATTGGAGTAATCTACATAGGGTATCGTTTTAAATATGTATTAATATATAAAGACATATTATAAGATCGAGATAGAAGTTTCTGAGCTTACATATTGCAATTATCTAATCACCTTTTTTTATAAATTATTATATCCAGTCAGATGTTGGTTCAGTCAGAGCCTCACTATCTTATGGAGTAAGTTAAGATTGAACCTATCCTGTATAAAAAACGGATCAGTATCCAATAAAGATTTTCCTATAGTTAGATCCCTAGATTACATCAATATCAACTATTTTTAAGTTATAAAATGTTTGAAAGTATGGTATGAAAAAATAACAGTGTATTTTCTTTTTAATTCTTTTTAGTCACAACATATGTATTTTATATTTTCATTTTTATTTTAAAGTACATTTATTTTATTCCACTCATGTGTTATTATCATTTATCGTTACTGGAAATCTAATAGGCTGACCAGGGTTTGAATCGTGTATAAAGTTAGAATCTTTTACTACAAATTCTCCATTCACAATGACATATGGTATACCAGTAGTTGGAAGACCATTATCGCCATCAATATAAGTAGAATGATCCGTTACCGTCTTTGGATCAAAAATTGTAATGTCCGCAATTTTTCCTTCCTGAATTCTTCCTCTCTCATCCATTGCTTCAAGGCCCGTTTTTCCAAGATATTTTGCCGGCAAGTAGCTCATCTGATTTATCACATGCATCAGAGGAATACCATTGTCTCTAGCTAATTTCAATACCTTTCCGTGTGTTCCTGCAGTACGCGGATGTCCAGAAAATTCTTCGAATGGAGAATCTTCATTTAACAAAGTTTGATTTTTGTTTATTCCAATCATCGCATCACTTGCTACTGTTAAACCTGGCGATTTAATCCATTCAAGCACCCATTCTGAAGGTCTTGCATCAAAAACTATTGTACGACCAGGATCATTCTTTCTAGCATCAATCAATTCTTGCTCTGTATATCGATGTCCCGTTGATGGATCAAAGATGATGCTTGCATTCCTTCCTGCCTTGTGCAAGTTGACAGGATCTAGAAAATCAGCACCTATGAAAGTAGAAGCTGTTGAATATGGATAGTATTCTCCCCATGCATTTAGACCACGTTCGCGTGCCAATTTAAGTAATTCTGCAGAAAGATCCCATGCGTCATTATTCATGTGAGCAAATATTAATGGGGCGTTTAAGGCTAATGCATTTGCAATTACTTCTTGTCCACCAAGAACAAACTCTGTAGGAGGTGGACTAAGAAGGAATCGAGTATGTATACTAGTTATACGATCGTATTCTCCTGCTAACTTTTGAACTTCAAACATTTCCCTAGCATTTACGCCTTCTGTCATGTAACCAACAGGTGACCCAATGCCAACAGCTCCTTCTCTGAGACCTTTATCAAGAATTGCTAAAATTGTATCTAGTTCTTTTGGTGTTGAAATTTTTGTTGACCAGTGACTTTGATTTTTTGCAGCAATCAATCCAACTGCTTCAAACGCGGTACGAATATCCTGGCTTGTTGTATTATCTAGAACCTTTAACCTAGCAAATCCATGACCAACAGTGGTCATATAGTTCATTTTTGATCTATTCTCTTTATCACGATAAAATTTGTCAACATCCAATGCACCTGTTTCTAAATCCCCTCCTGTAGTTACACCGTCAAGTATGCCAAGTTTAGTTCCAAACGGATCTATGGCATGAAAATGAGTATCAATAAATCCAGGAGATACTACAAGTCCAGTTGCATCGATAACCTCTTTGCCACTTATGGTCTTGTTGGTAACAGAGACTATCTTTCCATCTGTTATTCCAACATTTTTGATGTCATCAAGCATCGTTTCAGGGTCAATCACTCTTCCGTTTAAAATCGCGATATCAAAAACAGTTTGGCTTGTTATGTTGTTATTTTCAGAGGCGTAAGTATACTGTAGGCTAAAAAGTATACACATTGTTGAAATTAATGTTAAAATTAAATTATTCATTATACCAAATCTTATTTAGATTCAATAGGGAATCTATATAAATTATATCATCATTTATTTTATAAAAACTCTGCAAAGCATACAACTCAATTGATTACCTAAAACAAGATAAAAATTGATTTTCAGATTAATTATTATTCGTAAAAAAATTACTACCATTAGTTTTACTTATTATTTACAGTTGCTTTGTTGCATAACTATGAAAATCGATAATATAATATAAAATTTTGACAGGAACTAATTAACAGAATGTATTCCATATATAAATATAAAATCATATTTTTAATCAAATTTAACGAAAATCATAGTTGTGAAACAAAGGATTTACAGTCATAAATTGTTAATCTAATATGTATGTAACAATTCAAAACATAAAAATCAAAACAATTCTAAACAAAATAAAATTCAATAAAACAATTTTTAGTAAAAATATAATTCTAATTAAATGGTTAACTAAGGAGTGTCATTTAGAGTTTAATCCGAAAAAGGATTAGCATACTACCTCAAATCTTATAATAAAGAACGAGAGTCGAATAAAAGATAAACCAGTCAATTACAACAACTAACTCATCTTGGACAATAGAATAATTGATCTCATCTTAGAGAGTTATATTACTTCTTAATATAGATCTTTAACAATAAATTAGAATGATCTTTTATACATAAAACTAAGTCAAAATTTGATGATTTTTAAAAGTAATAGAGCTTTATGATACGTTAAATAGTCAAATGAAATTGATCTTCCATATCTCCTTCCAATATACTCGGAAGCATTTGTTTCAATTTTTCAAAGTTTATGAGAAATTTATTTCCGCTTTCTGTGATCGTGTAATATCTTTTTTCACTGTTTATTACCTCTTTTATTAAACCACACTTTAATAGAAACTGGATGTAAAGTTTACATTGATCATTACTAAGCATTGCCTTGTACATAATTTTTGTACGAGTTTCCATTCTTATACAAGACGATAAGATAGCTGCGATAACTTCATATCTGCTCCGGTTTTTCATCTTTTATTAATAGAGTTGATAATTAATATAACAGGTATGATACTATTAAATAGAAGATTATCTTACTTAAATATTAAAAATAAAGTTCTTTTCATAATTCTTATTGCATTTGTATAAAAAAATCAATTATACAAATAATAATATGATTTTTTCGTGATTTTTCATTCTTTGAATAGGTGATATTTAAGTTCAGCTAATTGATGTTATGACACTGTATTGCCATTATGATAATGGTAACAATAGGCTCAAACTTAATCCTCGCATTGTATACTATCATACCATGGTATAAATTTCTCTAAGGCGATCTTTCGATGAGAGTATTTGTTTTTTTCTTCTTTTACATACATTTTTCCCATAGATATATACGATTTTTCTGGAATGAAAATTGGATCAAAACCCCAACCTCCATCAGAAATTTTCGTAGAAATTCTTCCGTTAACTTCTCCATTGAAGAGTTTTAGATGAGTTCCATCATTATAGACAAAAATTGATTTAAAAAAAGCTGTACGTTCAGTTTTCCGCTTCATTAATTGTAAAATTCCTTTGTTTCCAATGGTATTGTAAATAAAAGATGAATAAGGTCCAGGAAAACCATTTAATGAATTTATAAATAATCCATCATCTTCTATTAAGATAGGTACTTTAGCATTATTATATGCTGATTTTGCTTTCTCAAGAGCAATCACCTCTATATCATTGGATTGTATCTCTGTGATTGCAAATTTGTAAAAATTTAACCTAGATCCTCGTAATCTATCCTTCAATATTGATTTCACCTCCAAAAATTTATTAATATTACTACTAACAAAAAATAACAATAACATTTAATTCTATGAAAAAATAAAATAATAAAAATATTTCTACAAAATCCTAAAATCTTAGGATTGCAATTATAATTTATGATAAGTTTTATCTTTATTAATTATGCATATCTCCCTCTTTTCTCAATTTCTCCAACTATATTCAAAATTTTAATTACATCATTTTTTGTGTTGCTTGAATATCCTATTATGAAACTATCATACGCTTCCTTACAAATATCTATATGAGCGCTGTTCAAAACTTCTTTAAATACTCTCAGGTCTACTGCTTTATCTTCTATCCTCTCAGAAAAAAAAGATAATCCAAAATCTATTAAAAACAAGAAATTATCTTTTTTTATAAAATTTGAGGTGGTTAAATCGCCATGTATGATATTATTGTTATGTAAGAGAGAAACGTATCGTCCTATTTCAAGAGCCAAGTTAGTTGACAAAATATCCTTTACGTTATCACCTAGAATGTATTCCATTATTATTTCTGCTCGTACAGGATCCATAAAGTACAGAAAAGGTGTATTAATACCAAATCTCTTAACATTACTTAACATAATAGCTTCATGTACGGTTCTTTTCTTTCGAATGTTATCATCAAGATATTTGTTACGGTATAGTTTTGCATTTCTTAACTTCGATATTGCCTCTTTACCGTACCAAGAAATTAAATAGATATCTGCTTCTGCACCTTTTTTAATAAGTTTTTGCTGCAATAATAATATAGCCACTAAATTATTATAAAAGCATGAGCTCAGTAGAACCACACCAAGGAGAGAAATTAGTATTACAGGAAGATTGTGCAGAAGATAAATTTAAGAATGGTATACTTACTCTTACTAATCAGAGAATTATTTTTGAAAAAACAGAAGGAACACTTGCTACTCTGTCTAAGAAACCTGGAGAATTACTATTAGACATACCATTAGATCAGATTTCTCTATGTAAAGCTGAAGGATTCTTAATAAAAAAAGTAGTAATAACTACAAAACAAAATGAAATATATAAATTCGGAGTTTTCAATAATTCAAAATGGGTAAAAGAGATAGACAAGGTTCGTGCAAGTAGGAATCATGAGTGATATGTATTCCCATTAAACAAATATTATACAAGATTAATAAAATAAAATAAAATAAAAAAAATTTAAGATCTCCAATTTACATCCACTGAATCCAATCTCCATGATTGATTTATAAACGAATTTTCGATTTCAATATTTCTGTGATTCGAATGATAATCACATAAACCAGTCCAAGCTATCTGTGAACCATTATCTCCAGAATAAATTATAGGACACGAATATAATTTTGTATCTTGTCTCTTGGATGCCTGTTCTAACATATCTACAAGGCGTCTATTAGCCGAAACACCTCCAACAATTAGTAGTTCTTTTTTTTGGGTAAATGATAATGCTCTTTCGACCACCTCGGTTAACATAGCAAATGAGGTTTCTTGTAACGAGAAACACACATTGTACTTGTCAAATCCTTTTTTTATAAGTGACTTAGAAGCAGTTAAAATACCAGAAAAAGAAACATCATTGCCTTTTACAATATATGGTAATGGTATATATTCATGTGATGAATTTATTGCTAATTCTTCAATTTTGTTTCCACATGGTGAAGAAAGATCAATATATCTACCAAACTGATCTAATAACTGACCTATTGTTATGTCTAACGTTTCTCCAAATACTCTCCACCGTCTATTTGAAAAAGCGAGAATCATTGTATGTCCCCCAGAGACCAGCAAAACTAGCGGATCACTACATCCGGTGAGCATTATTCCTAATTCAACATGACCAAGAGCATGATTAACAGGAATGAGGGGTTTTCCATAAAAGGATGAAAGTGCTCTTGCAATTACTGCCCCTACTCTAAGACACGGACCTAATCCCGGACCTGCTGCATATGAAATAATATCTAATGTTTTTGGAACTAAATTTGCTGATTTTAAACATTTTCTGAGAATTTCAGGAGATTTATCCATATGATGTCTGGATGCTTCTCTGGGATGAATCCCAGAACCTGAAGGAGCTTTATACACACTTCTCTCCTCTGAAAGAATTTTTCCTTTTCCTTCAATTATGTTATATTCTATAATTGAACAGCTGAATGTGTGTGCAGTGCTCTCTATTCCTAAGCCAAACATACACGTAAGATCATTAAATGATTCATCCATAATTAACCCCTTGCAGTAGTAGATATTACTTTAATAATGTCATTATCTTTTAATATATAATCAGCTCCAATTCTTTGTTTAGATCTAACATCTATTGCAAACATAAATCCTTTTGCTAAGTCTACATGTATATGCTCGGCAAGATCTTTTGCAGTAGATCCTTTTGGAATAAGTAAAGAACTAGGTAATACGTTTCCATTTTTATCACATAATTTAAGATCGTCTTCTACTGGATAAACTACTATCAAATTCATTAGGTCAAAGCATATGGTATTAATCGCATTTTGTACTCCGGTAGAACCATGTTCATTTAATATATTCTGAATAATGGATATAGCTTTTTGCTGTTGTTCAGTAAAATTCTGTTTTCTAATCGTAAATTTATTATCGCCTGGTAAATAGTACCATAATCCATTTTTCATCCCCTTTCTTAAAACCAATTCTGCCTCTGATGCACAGGGAATAATTATATGGTTGGTTTTTTTTTGTATTATATTTAAATTCTGTTTAGATGACTTAAGATCTATTTTATTGGCAACTATAATCAAAGGCTTAGAATTTTCTCTGACCAATTTAACAAAATTTAATATTTCTTCTTGAGTCCATTGTTCTGGATTTTTATTTTTCAAGTTCAATTCAACTAAACATTTTAAAACAATTTCAAGATGGATAGACAAACCAGATAGTCTCTTAGTTAAAATTTGTTCGATTCTTATTTTTTGGCTGGACATATCTTTTGAAATCTTACTCCAATCTCTACTTACAATTGCCAACAACCATTTATCAAATTCATCTTCTACAAATTTTATATCATATAGAGGATCACCTGTTGACTGAGATACCATATGACCTTCAGCATCAGTACTCCCTGAAATATCAACAATATGAATTAGTGAATCAGCTTGCCTGGCATCATCAAGAAATTTGTTACCTAGTCCCTTCCCAAGGTGTGCACCTGGAACTAATCCCGCAACATCAATCAATCTTACAGGAATAAATCTATTTCCATCAATACACATTGAATGTTCTGGGTTGTCTTGAACCCCAAACTCTTTACAAACACATTTTTTTCTTACGTAACTTATACCAATATTTGGTTGAACAGTAGTAAAAGGATAGTTTGCAGAAGGAACAGCTTGATCTGTTGCAGCATTAAAAAAAGTCGACTTACCAACATTAGCCTTGCCTATTATTCCTATTAACATATTATATTAGTAATACATATCGGACCACTTTTTTATTTTGCTAATGGTAAACCTAACTCATTCAATTTTTATCAATTTATAATAAATTCATAATGTGGGATCAAATACGATTAAATCATTTTTATATATTTTAACCTATTACATATAACGAGTATTTGGCAGGAATAGTGGCAGTTTATAATTTTGGTGAAAAAAAATATTCACAAAATGTACTATATTATCTCATAAGCGCAATGAGGATGTTACAACATAGAGGTAAAGCTTATTGGAAAATAATGATTGGAAATAAAGTATTAGAAAATGAAGGCTATATTCCATCTGACGATATTCTAGCTAATACTATTAAAAAACAGAAATTATCGGGTTTTTGTGCACTAGGATATCTTTCAAAAAGATCCCCTCATTTTCCAAGTATGAATTTAGTTAATATTTCTATTGATGGATTTTTGGTTGATACAGAAAAATTACACGATCATCCCTATATAGAATCAGCAAGATCTTTTGATCCATTATACCAAATATACTATATATTTATGAAATTACTTAATGATAGAAAAAATAGTGAACTTGCTGCTGAATTTTTGGATCGACACCTTAGAGGAAATTTAGTTATTAAAAATAGTAATGAAATCCTTATTTTCAGAAATAGTACTGCATTTAAGCCGCTAATTATGGCATCAAATGACCAAATGGTAATTATCTCCTCTGAAAACTCTTTACGTATATCTTTTCCCTATTTAAGATATGTGAATATTAAACCAGGTCAACTCATAAAATTGGACAACAAAAACCTTTTTAAATGTTTAGTATCTTTAGAGGATCGAAAGACTTTATTAGATCCTTTTGAATTTATAAGAGAATCTCATGTTACATCAATGTTTGAGAATAAAAGTATCTATTCAATAAGAAAGAATATTGGAAGAGCGCAAGCAGACTATTTGTCCATAGAAGCAGATCTAAATAGTGTATATGCAGAACCTGATTATACAAGACCTATGGCTTTGGGACTAGGTTTATGGTTACAAAAGAATTTACCCAATTTTGAAATTTCTGAGGGGATAATTAAAGATAGATATGATGATTCTGACCATATGATTGATTTTTCTGAAGAAGTTAGTAAGAATAAACTTTTAACAACAGGAAAATCACTAAAATTTATAATCGAGAATCTAACCAAAAATAAAAAAATAGCTACCATTCAAGGGACTATCCAAACTGGGAGCACAGTTAGAGAAACTATCTATTATCTTAAGAAAAATGGAGTAAGGCACGTCTATGTTGTAGTATGTTATGTTCCTACTATTGATGGCAGACAAGTAGGACTCTATACTCAAAATAGGGACTTTCTTGCTAACAAATATGTGGGTAAAGTTTCTAATTTAGATCGTTTAAATTCCTATATATCTCGAGAAATTGGTTGTGAAAAAATATTTTATAATTCTCCATCTATCCTAGCAAAAGGTATTGGAATTTCTGAAAACAAACTTTGGTTTCCTGAATGGATACGATTTTTAGATTATGAAAGATAGAAAGCTTTCTATAGACTTTAATCTCAAAAGAATCAAAAAAAAAATTCCAATAAATTCTGAAATCCTAATTTCGAATACTAGATACAATGATAAATACTACTTACAGGAGGTAAAATTAGAACAATTTGTAGAAAGTTATGACAAGATATTGGGTAACTATTACTTGATTATCTTACATATTCAAACAAATAACGGGGATGTGTTGATGAAATTTGATGAGGGATATAGAGAAAATTATTCATTTGAATTGATTATAGAATTGATCAAGAAATACGAAGGTCTTTCTTCTTTGATAAACCGTGCTATTATTGAGTTGGAAGTTTAATCATATCTTTCACTAAATAAAATATTGTTTTTCTCTAGATCGTTTAAAGAATCTATTCTTTTGGGCCATTTGAAATTATTGTTCCATGGCTGATTATATAATATTGCTATTTTTGGAAATTTAACATCTATTAAATTACTTGGGTTGTCATCTATTATGATCTGAAATGGATACATGCTTTTTTGAAAGTCATCAAAAATAAATAATAGGTCATCGTACTCAATATCATTACGTTTTAACCATTCATATACATAAGGGATCGTATCCTTTTCTCTTCTTGTAATTATGGATATTCTATTTTCGGCTTTTAGATCACTTAAGATATCTGATATATTCTCTGTAGTAGGTGGGATTTTTTCCCATTTGTGTTTCCATACATAGCTAAAAAGGTTATGGGATTCAATTTCAGTTATTGGTAATATAGTATGAATATCCCAGACTATAATATCTCTCTTAGTAATATTAAAATTGTATTTTTTATTGAATTCTCGTATCCATGGTATCATTACATCTGCTAATACTGAATCCAAATCGAATGCAATTGTCTTTTTCAAGTAATAAGAACGGTATGTTATACTTCAGTTATTAAGTTAATGTGATATTTTATTTTTGATCTCATTAATTTAACCTATTTTTATAATATATTTATTTTTAAACTTTAAATTAGTTTCATTATTATAATTTGTAAATGAGTTGTTCGGATGAATATCTTTATCATGACAATGAGAATAATCTTATTAATATTACCCCAAGTCTACAAGCAAAACTTAGAAAAGCAAAATATGGTGTTTACAATCACTCTGCAGTAGAATTATGTCACTGGACTAAAAAATCCTTTAATAATGAAGGAAATTGTTATAAACACAAATTTTATGGAATTTCCACTCATCAATGTATGGAAATGACTCCTACCGCAATGAATTGTGAAAACAGATGTGTGTATTGCTGGAGACCAACAGAATTCTACGATACATTAAAAATGCCAGAGAATTTAGTAGATGAACCTGATGTTATTATTAATCAATTATTAAAGGCGAGAGAGCGATTAATAATAGGATTCTATGGAAGTTCAAAATCCGACAAAAAGAAATTGGATGAATCTCTGTTCCCCTCTCATTATGCAATTTCTCTTTCTGGAGAACCTACCATGTATCCAAAACTTCCAAAACTAATTAAATATTTACACACTTTAAAAAATACTAAATCTATTTTCTTGGTAACCAATGGTCAAGAGCCTGAAATGATTATGAAATTAGTCAAAGAAGATGCACTTCCAACACAAATTTACTTGTCTACTAATGCATCAAATAAACAAATGTTTTATCGAATAAATAGACCAAGGTACACTGATGCTTGGAACCGATGGTTGACTACACTCAAAATTCTTTCAGAAGTAAATACAAGAACTGTTTTACGAATGACTCTCATTAGAGATTATAATGACTCTCTGGATGATATATCAGATTTCGTTAAACTAATTCAAATCGGAAATCCACATTTTATCGAAATAAAATCATACATGCATATAGGCATGTCGACCAAAAGATTAGAACATAATAATATGCTTGAAATGGAAGAAATAATTGAATATGCTAAACGATTGAATAAATCTCTAGAGGACTTTAAAATAATGGATGAGAGTGAGATTTCTAGAATTGTTGTTTTACAAAATCAAGCTAGGTTTACAATCAGATGGATTCAAGGATATCTCAATGGAAATCCCCCCACTCAATGATTCCTCTTGATATGTTATAATATGATATTTGGTGAGTAAAAATAGTATTAATCTATTTCTTTTCCTTTCTGTTATTGGATTGTTTGAACCTATAAATTAAAAAAAGAGAACAAATGTTAAAATTCTCTAATTGAATTATTAACTTAATTGAAAGGTCTATCTACTCAAGAAATAATGCGTATAGGTATGAGACTATCAGGTTGGACAAATATCCCTCCTGATAGTGCGATTCATGTAAGCGGAATTAACATAAAAAAAATTTTTGTTTCTATAGATGTAAACCCGTCAGATATACTACTAGCAAAGGCCCTTGGATGTGATTGTATCTTAACTCATCATCCTATAGGAAAATCACTTCTTAATTTCCATAAAGTATTCGATCGGCATATAGAATACATGGTAAGCAAGGGAATAGAAAAAAAATTTGCTATAGATTTAGTAAAAAGGCTAAAGGAAAAAGTGGAAATAAAAACCCATTCTTGTATTTATAATGATGTAGTCTGTACGTCAAAACTTCTAAACATGCCATTGTTAAACATACATCAGCCATTGGATGAATATATGCGTCGTGTTATTCTGAGAACACTTAAAGATTCAAAATTAACAAAGGTATCAGACCTGATCAAAACTCTAGAAAAAATACCAGAATTTAAGAATTCTCTAACCAGAATAGCCGTATATAATGGTAAACCAACAAACAGTTTGGGAAACTGGGTTCTGGTGATCGCTGCAGGATCAAATGGAGGTTATGAAATAGCTAAATCCTATTTCGAGAATGGAATAAGTACTGTGATTTATCTACATATAGATTACGGTGAATTGGTCAAATTACGTACAGATAATAGAAACTGGAATTTGATAGTCCTAGGTCATCTCGCTGGTGACTCTATTGGCATGAATGCTATATGTAATGAATTGGAAAAATTAAAAATCTCTGTTATTAGACGGGGAATAATAGGCAATGGATAATTTATAATTAAAATAATAATATTAGTAATAAAAACCGCTAAAGATAAATTAATACATATTTATATCAATGTCTACGTGGCCTTCGTAGTATAGCCTGGTTAGTATAGGCGGCTGTGGTCTAAATTGGTGAAGACAGATACCGCTTGAGGAGGGTTCAAATCCCTCCGAAGGCCTATAAATAAATCAGTTAAAAGAGAAATATGAATTGAAAGTCAATTATGACAACATAAAAAGGATAAAAATTGTAATTGATGTGAGAAACTACATATATCTCCTTTTGTCAAACCTTCATGTATTTAATCTTGCAAGAAAGCTATTTTAGAGTTAGGTTACTTTTTGACCGATTTAAAGGAGGAATTAAAGGTTGGCAGTAGAAAAAAAGATTATAAAAGTTACTAATCATATCTTTCAACCAAAACATGAAGTTCTCTCCAAAGATGACGCTGAAAAAGTTTTAAAAAAATTCAATGTTAAAACCAATCAACTTCCTTATATAATGTCAAATGATAAAGGATTAGAAGATCTAGATGTAAGACCAGGTGATATAATCAAAATTACTAGGAAAAGCCCTACAGCGGGTGAAAGTGTATATTACAGATATGTAGTACAGGGATAGAGAGATGGCAAATCAAAGTGAATTATCTGTTGATATGTGGCCGATTATTAATGATATATTGAAGCGTGAAGGAATAGCCAGACAACATCTAAATTCCTACAATGAATTTATGGAAACAGGTCTTCAGAGCATAATCGATGAAGTAAATGAAGTTGAAATCGAGACGGCAGAGTTCCCATATAAACTGAAATTAGGTAAAATAAAATTACAACGCCCTCGAATAATGGAGCTTGATGGTTCTGTTACGCATGTTGCTCCGGTCGAGGCAAGACTTAGAAATTTGACATATGCCTCTCCTATAATGCTCGAATGCAGTATTGTTGAAGAAGGTAGAATCATTGAATCAAGATTTATTCACATAGGTGACATGCCTGTAATGGTAAAATCGAATGTGTGTATTCTTCACAATTTACCCGAATCGAAATTAATAGAGCTGGGGGAAGATCCCCGGGATCCGGGAGGTTACTTCGTTATTAATGGGTCTGAAAGGGTGATAGTAGGTCTTGAAGATTTATCATATAATAAAATCATAGTGGACGCGGAAGAGACTGCAGGCACATTAACCTATAAGGCGAAGGTATACTCATCTATAGTCGGATACAGAGCAAAGTTAGAGCTTATAATGAAACCTGACGGATCTATTGTTGCAAAGATCCCTGGGTCTCCTGTAGATATACCTCTAGTCACACTGATACGAGCATTAGGTCTTGAGTCTGATAGAGATATTGCTAATTCTGTATCATTTAATGAATATGTCCAAGATGAATTAGAACCCTCCTTTGAGAAAGTAGGAGAGATCTCTTCAAGTAGGGATGCGATAATATATATCAGTAAGAGAATTGCTCCTGGAATGCTGGAAGAATTCCAAATTAAACGAGCAGAGACTTTATTGGATTGGGGATTGCTTCCTCATTTGGGAAAAAATCCCGAAAATCGTGGAGAAAAGGCTCTCTTTTTAGGAGAGGCTGCTTCTAAACTAATAGAACTAAAGTCTGGATGGATCGATAATGATGATAAGGACCATTACGGAAATAAAGTTATTAAATTTGCCGGTCAAATGTTAGCTGATCTTTTTCGTACAGCATTTAGAAACTTAATAAGAGATATGAAGTACCAACTTGAAAGATCAGGGCAGAAACGAGGGATAAATGCAGTTGCTGCTGCTATTAGGCCAGGAATTATATCTGACAAGTTGAATAATGCTATAGCAACAGGTAATTGGGGACGAGGTAGGGTAGGTGTAACTCAATTATTAGACCGTACTAACTACATGTCAACTATTAGCCATCTACGTAGGATACAATCTCCTTTGAGTAGAAGTCAACCTAACTTCGAGGCTCGAGATTTACATACTACTCATTTTGGTCGAATATGTCCAGCGGAAACACCAGAAGGGTCCAATTGCGGGTTGGTTAAGAATCTTGCTCTATCTGCGATAATTTCTGTCAGTGTTTCTTCATCTGAAATAATCGAAAAGTTATATGAACTAAGGGTTCAACACATAGATGATGCAGATGAAAATCTCAGGCACAATGGTTGTAGAATTTTCGTAGATGGGAAATTAATTGGATATATAGAAGATGGTTTGCATCTTGCTATCACCCTTAGAAACCTTAGGAGAAGCGGAAAAATACATCCTCATACGGGGATTTATTTTTACTCCTCATTAAATTCAAATGCTAGTAAAAGACTCTATATTTCATGCAATTCAGGACGAGTATTAAGACCTCTTTCCATTGTAAAAGACGGAAAGTCTCTAATGACACCTGAAGTCGTAGAAAAAATAAATAAAAAATTTCTATCTTGGATAGATTTAATTTATATAGGAGTTATAGAACTGGTTGATGCTAACGAAGAAGAAAATTGTCTAATATCTATAGATCTTTCCACTATTAATCCTAATACTACTCATGTAGAGATATATCCACCATCTATTTTAGGAATAGGAGCGTCAGTAATCCCCTATCCAGAACATAATCAATCTCCGAGAAATACATATGAGAGTGCTATGGCTAAGCAAAGTTTAGGTTTTTCAACTCCTCTGATGAATGCCAGTACATATGTGCGTCAACATTTTATGCTATATCCACAAGTTCCTATGGTTGGTACCAAAGCGATTAATCTTCTTGGATTAGATGAGCGTCCAACAGGTCAAAATTGTATAGTTGCTGTATTGCCATTTGAAGGATATAACATAGAAGATGCAGTTGTTTTTAATAAATCCTCTGTAGAGAGAGGGTTATGTAGAACATTCTTTTACCGTGTATATGAAGCTGAGGCAAAACAATATCCAGGGGGTATGAAAGATACTTTTGAATTACCTTCCGCTGACGAAAATATCCGCGGATTTCGTGGTGAAAAGGCATATCGATTACTAGAGCAGGATGGTGCAATTATGCATGAATCAATAGTCACTGGTGGCGATATTCTGATAGGTAGAACATCACCCCCAAGGTTTATTGAGGAATATAAAGAATTTGAAGTAAAAGGACCATATAGAAGGGATACATCGATAGGAGTTAGACCATCAGAGAATGGTGTTGTTGATACAGTTATAATGACCCAATCTGTTGAAGGCGGAAAAATGTACAAGATTCGAGTAAGGGATATGAGGATCCCAGAAATAGGAGATAAATTTGCTTCTAGACATGGTCAGAAAGGAATCCTAGGAATGTTAGTAAATCAAGAAGACCTTCCCTATACCGAAGACGGAATAGTACCTGATATTATGATTAATCCACATGCTTTCCCCTCAAGAATGACTGTAGGACAGTTTATGGAATCCTTGGCAGGTAAAGCTGCTTCCTTACGTGGAAAAGTCGTAGATGGATCTGCTTTCCTAGGTGAAAAATTAAACGATATAAAAGATGTAATGGAACGTTATGGGTTTAAACATAGTGGAAAGGAAGAAATGTACGATGGTAGAACTGGCATTAAGTTTCCAGTAGATGTCTATATTGGAGTGGTCTACTATCAAAAACTTCACCATATGGTAGCCGATAAAATACATAGTAGAGCAAGGGGACAGGTTCAAATGTTAACGAAACAACCCACTGAAGGACGTGCAAGGGGTGGGGGATTAAGATTTGGTGAAATGGAAAGAGATTGTTTAATAGCATACGGTGCTTCAATGATGTTAAAAGATAGACTGTTAGAGGAGTCAGACAAAGCAGAAGTTAATGTTTGTGAACGTTGCGGCCTTTTGTCTTATTATGATATAAAGCAAAGACGGCATATTTGTAGAGTTTGCGGTGATAAAGCGAAAATTTCAAGTATCGTGATAGCCTATGCATTTAAATTACTACTTCAAGAAATGATGAGTCTTAATGTCGCACCACGACTTATTCCTCGAGATAAATTATAGGAGGGGAGATATAATTGGAAGAATCTGTTAAGAATCTTGGAAGTATAAAATTCAGTGTATGGTCCCCTGTAGAAGTACGCAAATTTAGTGTAGCAGAAATTACTGCACCGGAGACATATGATGAGGATGGAATGCCAGTTCAGGGAGGGCTGATGGATAACAGGCTAGGTACGTTAGAGCCAGGACAAAAATGTATTTCTTGCGGTAATACTTCAGCCAGATGTCCGGGACATTTTGGTCATATTGAGTTAGCAGAACCTGTGTTGCATATTGCATTCGTGGACGATATACACAAATTACTTCTTACAACATGCAGATCTTGTAATAGGATTAAACTTGAAGCTGAAGATTTAGAATATTATAGGAATATTAGAATCGGTAAAGCGTCATATGCTGTTATAACGCTAGAAAATATAAAAGATGAAATTATAGAGAAATCTAAAAAAATAAAAATTTGTCCTTATTGTCAAAAGGAACAATATGATCTTATATTCACTAAACCTACAATTTTTGTAGAAAAAACAGATGTTGGAGAAAATAGACTCTTACCTATAACAATCAGAGAACGCCTATCTAATATTAATGACGACGATCTTAGGCTACTAGGATATGATCCAACTACCGCTAGACCCGAATGGTTTGTCTTACAGGTACTTCCTGTTCCACCAGTTACTGTAAGGCCATCTATTATACTAGAAACTGGTATTCGTTCTGAGGATGACCTCACACACAAACTAGTAGATATAATAAGAGTTAATCAAAGATTGAAAGAGAGTAAAGAAGCAGGTACTCCTCCTCTCATAGTCCAGGACCTCGTAGATTTGCTACAATATCATGTTACTACATATTTTGATAATGAAGTTTCTGGAATTCCACAAGCACATCATAGATCTGGTAGACCATTGAAGACTTTAACACAAAGGTTAAAAGGAAAGGAAGGTAGATTTCGAGGTTCTTTATCTGGAAAGCGTGTGGATTTTTCAAGTAGAACTGTGATATCTCCAGATCCTAACATTGCAATTTCAGAAGTTGGGATTCCTTTCGAAGTTGCTAAGAAACTTACAATACCTGAAACGGTTTCTTCTTGGAATATAGAAAAATTAAAAAAATTAGTATTTAATGGTCCTAACACATATCCTGGAGCTAATTATATCATCAGGCCAGATGGAGTAAAAATACGATTAGATTATGTTAACGATAGACAAGTAGTCGCAGATTCTGTAGTACAAGGATATATAATAGAGAGACATTTGGCAGAAGGAGATATAGTCATATTTAATAGACAACCTTCTTTACATAGGATGTCAATTATGGCACATTACGTCAAGGTTTTGCCCTATAGAACCTTTAGATTACACCCAGCCGTTTGTCCTCCCTATAATGCTGACTTCGACGGCGATGAAATGAACCTTCATGTTCCTCAGAGTGAAGAAGCAAGATCAGAAGCCACCTTATTGATGAGCGTACAAGATCAACTTATCTCTCCAAGGTACGGAGGGCCTATAATAGGAGGAATAAGAGATTTCATTACAGGAGCCTATATATTGACAAGGGAGGAAACTCTCTTATCAAAAGAAGAATTCTTTAATTTAGCTCTGCTAGGTGGATATTCAGGTTCAATCCCTGAACCTAAAGGTGAAAGAAATGGAAAAAAACATTATACTGGTAAACAACTCTTTTCAATATTTCTCCCAAAAGATTTTAATTTCATCATCACATCTAAGTGGAACAAGTCCATTAAAGGTGATGGAAAGGACGTAGTTATTAAAAATGGTGAATTATTAAGTGGTGTTATTGATAAAGCATCAATAGGAGCAGAAGAACCAGATAGTGTTTTACACAGAATAGCCAAGGATTACGGAAATGATGTAGCTCACAAATTCTTAAATTCTATTTTAATCATGTTAAAAACTTTCATTACGCATCGTGGTTTTACGTATGGATATTCTGACTTATGGTTAAATGAAGATACCGAACAAGAAATTACAAAAGTAATTAAAAAAGCCTATGATAAAATAGATGAACTAATTCTCCAATATAAAGAAGGAACTTTACCTCTTACTAGAGGCCTTGCTCCTGAAGAGGCATTGGAATTATATCTTGTAAACGAGCTTTCCCGCGCAAGAGATCGGGCAGGTAGACTAGCTGATAGATCTTTTCCTAATGATAATGCAGGTGTAATAATGGCATCAACTGGTGCACGGGGTTCTACCCTTAATATAGGACAGATGACTGCTGTCTTAGGTCAACAATCTATAAGAGGTAAAAGAATTCACAAAGGTTATCGTAATAGATCATTGCCTCATTTTAAGATAAATGATACCAATCCAGATGCAAAGGGTTTTGTGAAATCTAATTATCGTGACGGACTAACTCCTTTGGAATTTTTCTTCCATGCTATGGGGGGCAGAGAAGGTCTAGTTGATACTGCGGTAAGAACACAACAATCTGGATATATGCAAAGAAGGCTGATAAATGCTCTTGAACATTTAAAATTAGAATATGATGGAACTGTAAGAGATCCACATGGCAATATAATTCAATATCTATATGGAGAAGATGGAATAGATCCTGCAAAAAGTGACCATGGAGAAGCTGTCAATATTTCAAGAATTATAGAAAGTGAATCTGTTGTAGATGAGGGTACTAAAGCGGATGAAGCTGAAATTAGGAATATATTAGACCAATATATTTCGAATTTTAATCTCAAATTAAGATCAAACATAGAAGAGGTATTATTAGAAAATAGGTTAAGTAAAGAAGGTATAAAAAAAGTAATTAAAAAGATTATTGATTTAGTAGAAAGAGCTCTTGTAGAACCAGGTGAAGCGGTTGGTGTAGTTACTGCTCAATCAATTGGTGAGCCTGGAACTCAAATGACTCTTCGTACATTTCATTATGCTGGAGTAAAAGAAAGAAACGTTACCCTTGGATTACCGAGATTGATAGAATTAGTAGATGCTAGAAAAAAACCAATAACTCCTACAATGGATATATATCTTGATGAACAACACCGTTTTTCTAGGGAACAAGCTCTAACCGTTGCCAAAGAAATTATTCATACTAAAGTCACCGATGTTATTGAGAAAACTGATATAGATTATGGTGGAGTAATTAAATTTCATTTTTCTACTGGCAAACTTACAGAAAGAGGTTGTAACATTAATGACATATTTGAAATTTTAAAAGGTTCTAAAAAGAAGTATGATACCATTTTAGACGAAAAAGATTTTGCTATTTATATGAAAATGAATGAAGAATTAGATGCTCAAACGTTGCTTTTATTAAAGAACAAATTGTTAAATACAAGAATAAAAGGAGTTCCTGATATAGAGAGAGTTACCATTGTAAAACAAAATGATGAATGGGTTATACAAACAGCTGGATCAAATTTAGCGAAAATTATTTATGTAGACGGTATAGATATTACAAGAATTACTACTAATAATGTATACGAAGTTTGGCAAACTCTAGGAATAGAAGCTGCTAGAACAGCTCTTGTAAAGGAAATCATTAATACACTCGAAGAACAAGGATTAGAAGTAGATACCAGACATATAATGCTCGTGGCGGATCTAATGACTTCAAAAGGATATCTTCAACAAATTGGAAGACACGGAATTGCTGGAACAAAGACATCAGTATTAGCAAGAGCAGCATTCGAAATCACTGTACCAACTATAGCCAGGGCATCGATGGAAGGTCAAACGGAAGCATTAAAAGGAGTTACAGAAAATGTAATTGTGGGTGCAACTGTTCCGGTTGGTACTGGGATGGTCGATTTATATATGAAGGTGAATGAGCAAGATGAAGACATTAGAGAAAATAATTAAAGAATCAAAGTCCCATAACAAGTATAAAATGGGAATAAAAGAAGTGAAATCTAACATCAAAGGTTCAAAACTATTAATTTTATCCAATACTATAAATCCAGCAGAGAAATTAATTATAGAGGAAAAGGCGAAAGAGCATAACGTACCCATATATTATTTGAAAGATAATTCAGTGAAAATAGGCAGACTTTTTAATAAACCATATAGAGTATCAGCCGTCTCTCTACGTAATATACAAGACGAAGATATTCAAGAATTATTACACACACAATAACTATACCTTTTTTCGATATCTGATTTGCTAAAAATTTGTTACGATGAGTTTAGTAACAGAGCATATAAGTCAATCTATAGTAGTTAATGATTAATAAGGCAATTATTATTACTAGACAGATGTTAACATATAACAGAACTAGACAATATTATTCATTAAAATTTAAATTATACTTAATTACACAGCATGTTAATCAGTTGATGAAGAATTTAATAAAAATAATCACTTGTAGAGGTCTAATATAAATTGACTGAAAAGATAAAATTAACTTCAGATGAACTTCGTTTAATATCACTCTTTCAAAGTATTACAAGCGCAACAGCTAGGGATTGCATAATGGATGATAAAATGGATCGCGTCATTTTTGTTGTTAATAAAGGACAAATGGGCTTGGCTATAGGTAAAGGAGGATCTACAATCAAACAATTACAAAATGTAATACCAAAAAGAATTGAGCTTGTTGAATATTCAGATAGTATTGATGAATTTCTTAAAAATATACTTAATTCCAATATGATTAATGAAATCAAGATTAATAAACGAGTGGATGGTACAAAGCAGGCTATTGTTGTGGTTGATTCAAAAAAGAAGGGAGTAGTAGTTGGCAAAGAAGGTAGAAATGCAGAAAAAGCTAGATTGCTTGCGAGACGTTATTTTCAAATAGCTAATGTTTTAATCCTAAGTCCTGAACAAACAACAAATAATAATAATATTAATAACAATAACGGAGTGATTGTATAGAATGGCAAAATCTCCTTTAGGATTATTTGCTGGGCGTGTTTTAAAATCAAAAAGAAAACGTTCCAGATGGGCTAATAAATATTATAAGAGACGTGTTTTAATGTTAGATAAAAAAACCAATCCAATGGAAGGTGCACCTCAAGCAAGAGGTATAGTTCTTGAGAAGGTAGGTATAGAATCTAAACAGCCCAACTCAGCGGTGAGAAAATGTGTACGTATACAATTGATAAAAAATGGGAAATCAATAACTGCTTTTCTTCCTAGAGATGGAGCTCTAAACTTTGTCGATGAGCATGATGAAGTTGAAGTTGAAGGAATAGGTGGTTCCATGGGAGGTGCAATGGGAGATATTCCAGGTGTAAGATGGCAAGTTTTTAAAGTTAATGGAGTATCTTTAATAG
Organism: Nitrososphaeraceae archaeon; assembly: GCA_042138015.1. Lineage (GTDB taxonomy): Archaea > Thermoproteota > Nitrososphaeria > Nitrososphaerales > Nitrososphaeraceae > TH1177. The sequence continues at coordinate 21,751 of JBHIVA010000001.1, forward strand.
AACTAGTATACGGGAGAAAAGAAAAACCGAGGAGATAAAAATGAGTGGAAAAGAATATTCAAAGATCTTATTATTTCACAAGTGGGATACATCCGGAATAGAGGTATCTGATCTCGGACTACGAAGGGTTATTTCTCTAAACCCGTCTATGGTTATTCCTGTGTCATTTGGTAGGCATGAACATCAACGACTAAAAAAAGCAGAAGTTAATGTTATTGAACGATTGGCTAATAAACTAATGCATTTTGGAAAAAAATATGCGAAAAATACTGGTAGAATGGGAGGTAAAAAAGCTAAATCCTTAAATGTAGTTAAAACAGCATTTGAAATAATACATTTAGAAACCGGCAAAAATCCTGTAGAATTGCTTATTCACGCAATTGAAAATTCTTCTCCGAATGAAGATACAACTCGAATAGTATATGGAGGTGTAGTTTATCATGTGTCAGTCGATGTTTCTCCACTTAGACGGTTGGATTTAGCACTCAGGTTTATAGCAGAGGGGGTGCGGGAATCTACGTATTCAAATTCTCAGATGATTGAGGAAGCCCTAGCAAAAGAAATTCTTTTAGCTTCTAACAATGATATGAACAGCCATGCAATTAAGAAAAAGAATGAACAGGAAAGAATAGCAATGTCTTCAAGATAAGTTTAAAATATTCGAGGTCTACTATCGATTAACTTGAATCCCTAATCAACAAAAGAATTATTCTAAATCTATAATTCGCTTGTTTTTTAATAACTTCGACTTATTTTGAGATAATATAATATTTGTCATTGTCTATTCACTAAATTTAATTTTTATGAATATGAGCCAACAATAATTAATATTGGATATATGCAAAATTAATAAAATCAGGTAGGGATCATGTGAAGGTTAATAAATACTCGTAATTACTTATCAACTAATTATAAATGAGTAGCAAAGATGATTTTGTATTTTCGAAAAGTGCTCTCATGAGTACTAAAGCAGGCAAGGATATTTTAAAACAAGTATTACTCAGGGAAAGAGGATATAAACAATATAATAAATACAAATTAAAATATGAAATGGAATATGAAGATTTTACTAAACGTTTTCTTCTCTCTTTACATCGTAAAATAATATCTGATACTAATCCAAGCAATACAGTTTCGCAGTTTGCCGAGGAAGTGAACTCGAAAGAGATGGAATTAGATTCTTCTATTATTGAAGATGTAAAAACCAGACTATCGAGACCAGAAGTGCTAGCAGACCGTGTACAAAGAATCTTGGACTCAAATTTCGTTAAAATGACTTTTCCAGTATTTAATGCTTTATTTGATGGGTCTATTTCATATTTTAAGGAGGATTTATCTAGCGAGTTGAGAACTTCTATTATTGATGGACATATTATAGCAATTGATTTAAGTGAACCGATGGATAGAATCATAGATAAAGATGAAGATCTTGAATATCTAGATGATTATAGGCTTATGAACCCTTATATCCTAGATATTGCTAGGGAAAAAATCTCACAGGGTGGAGATTCAGTTATTAAAGCTTTTGAAGATGGATTCAAAGATGCTCGTATCGGACAATTTATAGATAATAAACTAAAAGTAAAACCTGAATCGATAAATGATGAGCATATGATTGGATGCTATAAAAAATATAGATCAATCATGGGTACTGCCGGTAGGAATATGGCTCTTAATCAAACACCTCTCAATGAAATATATTATCTAGGAATGGCAAAAGCAAGCGAGTCGGTAGGATGTGGGAATGAAATGCAAGACTCTATTAATGAAGGGGCAATAAAGATTCCTTCTTGGCCTTTATACTATTCTTTAATTGCTAATAATGTCAAGAAAGGTTTTGAATTAACTTTAAAAAAAAGCGAAATATATCTTAATGAGGCAAAATTATCACTAGAATTTCTTCCTGACGAATTTGAGTTGAAACCATTTTTAGAATTTCTCTTTCTTACTGTTAATCATTATAACCAATATTGGTATAACGACATAATTAAAAGAAATTTATTCAAGTATTTCGAGAGAACGATCAATCCATTAACCCGCAAACTATTATAATGAAATTCAATGTATTGGACAGAATTATACAGACCTAATACATTCCAACAAATGATAGGAAATGAAGAAACCAGGTTAACTATATTAAAATGGATTGCTAAATGGCTTCCAGGAACAAAACCAATCTTGCTTTTAGGTCCTCCAGGTGTGGGAAAGACTACAATTGTAAAGATTATCTCCAGCCTGTTTAATTTTGATTTAGTAGAACTTAATGCGAGTGATACAAGAAATTCATCACAATTAGCCAGAATTATCAATCCTCTCCTAGAAAATACTAGTTTGTCAGGAAAAAATATTTTATTATTTGTAGATGAGGTTGATGGAATATCCGGAAGGGATGATATAGGAGGATTAGATTTTTTAATAGACGTTATAAAATTATCTTCACAGGTACCAATTGTACTGGCCGCTAATTCTCTCAATAATAAGATTAAGAATTTATCTAAATCATGCAAGATTATTAGATTTAAGCCAATTGCATCCCACAAATTACTTATGTTTGTAAATTATATATTAAATCATCAACATAAAAACCTCCCTTTAAATGAAAAATTATTTATTGTGAAACTAAGTCTGGGCGATGTGAGAACAATGATAAATTTACTACAAGCTAGATGTTCAGGCTATGTTAATCAATATTCAAACACTGGAATTAAACTTGATATTTCAGAAGGTATTCAATATTTGTTATCTTCTGAAAATAAAAATGAATTCAAAAGGATACTTTCAATTATAGATGGAAATTTTTCTGACCCTCGCTACGGTTCATCTCCTGAGGAGAGAAGAAAAGATATAATCAATGCTTTATTTACGAGTTTTGTTTCATCTAATCTAGATATTAAAAGCCTATCAACAATCTTGGATAAGTTATCTTATTTGGATATTTTTGTTGCGAATATAAATGAAAGGAGATCATGGCATTTACTAAGATATATGAATAGTTTGTTGACAAAACAACTTTTTCACCTATGTAAGAATTCTAATATCAAGTATAATCAATATGGAATAAGTTGGCCTTTGATGGGTAAAATTTTTTCAAGAAGTAAATCAATAAGGACTATGCTTTTAGCACTCTCTAAGTATTTTCATGTGTCATCAAGCACGTTTGGTATTATGTATTTTGATTACTTTTTGAATATAATATCTAATAATAAAATTAATATCTCAGAAATTATTTATAACTATAATTTAGACATAAAATATATTGAAATCATTCAAAATGAAATAGCGAGATCAGTAAACAAATGATAGAGTCGGATTGGATTGAATTGCTTGTAAAATTCAGGGGAAAATGTTCTTCTTGTGGTAAAGTCTTAATCCCTGGGGATCGTGCATTTTGGTCGAAGATTTCCAAATCTATTAAACATATTGATTGTTATTATGAATACTATAAAAAATTTGAAAAACAAAAAGAACTTGAACCATTAATCAAAACTGAATGTATTCTATGCAAATCTTCAAACTTTTTTTCTAAAGATATAGGATACTATAATGAAGATAATATACAACAGGAACCCTTTATTATATGTCCGACCTGTATAGAAGATCCTAATTGCTACATTAAATATCAACAATTCATCTCTGAAAAGATGAAGAGGATAGTAAGATTAAAATCATAAAGTGTATTATTATATATCGATGTCGAGTGAATATGAACATAATGTAGGAAAACTAATTTCTGTGAAAAAGGAATTATTAAACGAATTAAGGAAAACAAAAGATAAGAAGGATTACGAGGTATGTTCTTTGATTTCTGAAATTGAAACTTTAGAATCATTATTTGCAAATTATAATCTTGGTATGAATGTATTTAGACGAGCTCAGGGTGGAAGATCTTATATTAATGAATAAACAATATCAATAATAAATTAGAATAGTTCTAAATAGTAACGTAGAAATTTTTTAACCTTAATTTCATTCCTTGAAATTTTTCTTATAGTTATATATATGTGTAAGGTTACATAAGTGATCAACCAATGCACGGAGAAAAGTTTGAGAAGTTCTACGATATGAAGAAACTTGCAGAGGCAGGAGGAGGTCAAGAAAGAATTGATGTGCAACACTCAAAAGGCAAATTAACTGCTAGAGAAAGAATCGATCTTTTGCTAGATGAAGGAACTTTTGTTGAACTTGATAAGTATGTTACCCATAGACATGACGATTCAGATACAAAGAAATTTTATGGAGATGGTGTTATTACTGGATTTGGTCGTGTCAATGGGCGAAAAATCTTTCTGTATGCATATGATTTTACAATTTTAGGGGGATCGCTTGGTGAAATGGCATCCAAAAAGATTGTAAAAATAATGGATAAGGCGATAAAAGTAGGTGCTCCATTAGTAGGGATTTTGGATTCTGGAGGTGCTAGAATACAAGAAGGTGTTATGAGTCTGGATGGTTACGGGGATATATTTTATAGAAATACCACTGCATCTGGGATTATTCCTCAGATAACGGCAAGTATAGGTCCTTGCGCAGGTGGGGCTGTTTATTCTCCAGCTATAACAGATTTTATAATCATGGTTGAAAATGTTGGACAAATGTTCGTCACTGGCCCTGAAGTCGTAAAAGAGGTTTTAAGTGAAGATGTTTCATTCGAGGAACTTGGTGGAGCAATTGCTCATTCTACCAAGTCTGGAGTTGCGCATTTTGTGGCAAGTAATGAATATGATTGTATGGAAAAAATTAAAAAATTGTTATCTTACCTTCCCCAAAATAATATTGATTACCCTCCAGCAGGTGTATCAACTGACGATCCGAATAGGGTCGATCCAAACCTAATAAAAATAATTCCAGAAAATCCTTATCAGCCTTATGATATCAAAGAAATAATACTTAATATCATTGATGATCATGACTTCTTTGAGATTCATGAAGGTTTCGCCCCTAATATGGTGATAGGGTTTGCACATATAGGTGGTAAAACAATCGGTCTTATAGCAAATCAACCAATGGTACTTGCAGGTGCCTTAGATATTGACTCTTCTAATAAAGCATCAAGATTTATTCGATTTTGTGACTCTTTTAATATTCCTATTGTTACTCTTGTTGATACGCCAGGCTATTTGCCTGGAACTAACCAAGAGCATAATGGAATAATAAGACATGGCAGTAAATTACTGTATGCATATTGTGAGGCAACAGTTCCTAAAGTAACATGTATTATTGGCAAAGCTTATGGAGGTGCATACATTGCGATGGGAAGTAAAAATTTGAAGGCAGATATTAATTATGCATGGCCAACTGCAGAAATAGCAGTATTAGGACCTGAGGCAGCAATTACCATCATCAATAGACGTGAGTTAAAAAACTCGAAAGATGCAAAATCAACAAAGAAAAAATTGGCTGATGAATACAGAAAAAAATTTGCAAATCCATATATCGCAGCAGAAAAGGGAATAATCGATCTTGTTATTGATCCAATGGAAACACGACCCATGATTATTCAGGCATTAGAATCTATGTCTGATAAAAAAGAAACTGGACCGTGGAAGAAACACGGAAATATTAATTTATAGGAGTTTTTGGATTGACGAAAATAACTTCAATTCTAATAGCGAATCGAGGAGAAATTGCACTGAGAGTAATAAGGGCATGTAAAGAATTAGGCATAAGATCAATAGCAGTTTATTCGGATGAAGATAATCGTTCAATTCATGTGAAGCGGGCTGATGAGTCTTATCGTTTGGGTCCCCCATCAGCTGCAGAAAGCTATCTTAATATAGATAAAATTATCGATATTGCAAACCTTGCCGGTGCAGATGCTATTCATCCAGGATATGGATTTTTATCTGAGAATGATACTTTTTCAGAGCAATGTAAGAAACAAGGAATAATTTTCATCGGACCTACAGCAAAAGCAATGGAACTCGCGGGTGATAAAATGAAATGCAAAGAACTAATGAAAAAAGCTGAAGTACCTACTGTGCCAGGAAGTGATGGAGTAGTGAATGATGTAGATGAAGCTGTCAAAATTGCAAAAGAAGCGGTTTATCCAGTGATGTTAAAATCTGCATTTGGTGGTGGTGGTAGAGGAATTAGATTGGTAACAAATGAAAAAGAGCTCAGACAGGAATTCGAATTGGCTTCAAATGAATCAAAAGCAGCTTTTGGGAAGTCAGCCTTATTTATAGAAAAATACCTTGAACATATTAGACACATAGAATATCAATTAATTAGAGATTCGAGTGGAAATGGTAGACATTTATTTGAAAGAGAATGTTCCATACAACGGCGTCATCAAAAACTAATAGAAATGTCACCATCTCCTGTTGTCGATAAAGTAACACGTTCTAGAGTCGGAGAGATTGCCACTCGCGCGGCTGCTGCATTAGATTATTTAAACGCAGGAACTGCAGAATTCTTATGCGATTCATCTGGAAATTTTTATTTTATAGAAATTAATGCACGATTGCAAGTTGAACATCCTGTGACAGAATTAGTAACAGGAAAAGATTTGGTCAAGTTACAGATTCAGATTGCAGAAGATCAAGATATAGAATTCAAACAAGAAGATCTAGAATTACGTGGATGTGCAATTGAATGTCGTATTAATTCTGAAGATCCTTTTTATGATTTCACACCATCTGTTGGATATGTTCCATCTTGTAGCATTCCGTACGGTCCAGGTGTAAGAGTTGATACATATCTTTATCCTGGATGTAATGTATCAGGTTACTATGATTCATTGATTGCTAAACTAATAACGTACGGTAGTAGTTTTGAAGAATCTCGCCTACGTTTGAAAAATGCACTCTCTGAATTCTACATTGAAGGAATTAAAACCACAATTCCTATACATAAAACCATCATTGAAGAACACAATTTTATTAACGGAAATATATCTACAGATTATATCGAAAAATATGGCATATTGCAAAAAATGAGAGAACGAATGAAAAAAGAACAACAATTAAAGTCTTTTGCAGCTGTCTCAGCTATATTATTACAATCTGAGTATGTTAAAAAATTTTTTGTGAGTAACGATAAAGAAAAAAATAAAATTAATTCTGCGGGAGGTTATGTTTAATGGAATTCGAGCTAGAGGGAATTCCTGGTGTTATTCAAGCGGAGTTGATACTAAATAAGATGTCTGGGGACATTTTATTTAAAATAAACAACAAAGAGTACAATCTCAAGCTATTGAAATCAAGGGGTTCTAATTTTGAATTTATTTTAGGGAATTCATTCCATGAAGTCAAAATTGTACGGTCTGAAGGAACAAAATATACAGTTGATGTTGACGGAATTAATTTAGAAATAAAAAAACATTCCAAATTAACAGAAATTATTGAAAAATCTTTAAAATCAAAAAGTACTATAAATCAGGAAAACAATGTCTCTAGTCAAATTCCTGGTCGTGTAGTAAAAATTTCAGTTTCGACAGGATCAGGAATAAAGAAAGGAGATCCAGTAATGATATTAGAATCTATGAAAATGCAGGTAGCAATCAAGTCACATAAAGATGGTACTTTGAAAGAACTAAGAGTAAAGGAAGGTTCAATAGTATCAAGAAACGAAGTTGTAGCAGTAATAGAATAATTTCCTGGTTTCTTAATACAATCTATAAATTATTGTTTCTTTGTATTCATAATAAAACATTATTTTTGATAAAAGAAAAAATGAAATTATAACTTATTTTTTATCTCATCATAATTAGGTTCTATTAAGGGATTATCTGATATCCATTTATATATTATCTTTCTATTTTCATCCAAAATAAAAATTGACCTTTTGGCTGAGTTATAATCTTTCAATGTAGCCAAATCCTTCATTACTATACCATAATCACTTATGACTTGTCTCTTATAATCACTCAATATGGGAAAATTTAAGTGACGATTTTCGGTAAAAAATTTATTTGCAAATGGACCATCAACTGAGATTCCAATAATTTGCGTATTTTTATTGTTTATCTCATTTAGAGAATCTCTAAAGTTACACATCTCTGATGTACATACCGGGGATTCTGCTGCTGGAAAAAAGGCAAGTATCACTTTCTTACCTTTTATATCACTCAATTTCATATTTTTCATATTTATATCTGGAATTTCAAAATCTGGAGCTATTTCACCTTCTTTTAAACTCTTTTGCATCATTCTCAATATATAACATATAGTACAATAATAACATTTATTCTATTGATACTTAATCTTTAAAGGAGATGTGTTTCTTAATTCAGCTATTACATTAGATAAGATTTCTATAGTTTTATCCAATTCTTGTTTGGTATTTTGTACACCTAATGAAAATCTTATTGATCCTGAAATCTCCTCATAATTAAGTCCCATAGCTTCCAGAACATGAGATGACTTTTGTTTATTTGTTGAACAGGCTGACCCTGTTGAAGCTTCTATTCCATATTCATCCAACTTGATAATTAGTTCTTCACCATTAACCCCAAGAAATGTAAAGTTAATATTATTTGGCAATCTGCTATCATAAGAACCATTTAATCTAGTACACGAAATACTTGACAGAATTTTTTTTATTAAATAATCTCTTAAGTATCTCAAGTTGTCATAATTTTTTTTTAGATTAATTAGACTAATCTCTGCTGCCTTTCCAAATCCAACTATACCATAAACATTTTCAGTACCTGATCTTATCGAAAATTCTTGTCCCCCTCCATGTATCAAAGGATTGATTTTTATAGAATTTTTAATAAATAACGCACCTACTCCTTTAGGTCCATATATCTTATGAGAAGACATCGATAAAGAATCCACATCCAAATCCAAGACATCGATAGGAATTTTACCTAGTGCTTGTACTGCGTCAGTATGAAAAACAATATTTTTATCATAATCGTGAGTAGTCTTTGCCAATTCACTTATAGGTTGTATAGTTCCTACCTCATTATTTGCCAACATTATACTGACTAAGTAAGTTCTTTCATTAAGAAGATTTTTAAAATTATTTAATTTTACAATACCGTCACGATCCACTTTTAAAAATCTTGTCTCAAATCCTTTTTTTTTTAAATATTTGGATGTTTCCAAAATAGCGTCATGTTCAATTGTACTGATGATAATTTCATTTCTTTTCCTATCTTTGAGATATTCACTGACTCCCTTCAATACAAGATTGTTGGATTCAGTTCCCCCTGAGGTAAAAAATATTTCATTGGGATTTGCTCCAATTAATTTAGCAACTTTTTTTCTTGATTGATGAATAGCTATTTTAGCCCTTCTTCCAATTTCATGAACTGAAGAAGGATTTCCGAAATCATTCTTGATGAATGGAAGCATTTCCTTTATAACAGTCTTATTTAAAGGTGTAGAAGCCGCATTGTCCAAATATATTATGTTTCTATTTCTTACATTTTCTACCAAAATTATTTCAACACTACCAATTTTCCACTTTTATATCCTCCCAGATCTAAAGACACATAATTAAATCCAATATTTTTCAACATTATATTTACAGTCTTCAACTTTGTTAAATCGAACATTTTTCCGAACTCATTAATATCGATTTCAATACGAGCTATATCATTGTGATCCCTTACTCGTACATGTTCAACATTAAACAAGTCTTTTATAATTTGTTCAGCATCTTCTATTTTCCTTAACTTCTGTTGTGTAATTGTAATTCCATTTGGAATTCTAGAAGCAAGACAAGAATTGGGTGGTTTATTATAAATAGATAAGTGATAATGCCTCGCTATTTCCCTCACTATCCTCTTTCCTATCTTCTTCTCTAGTAGAGGACTTTTAATTCCAAATTCTTGCAAAGCTTTAATTCCTGGTCGATAATCCAATATGTCATCTGCGTGTGTACCATCCACAATACATGAAACACCAATTTTTTTGGCATATGATATCAGGTGTCTTGATAATGATCTTCTACAATAATAACATCTCAAATGGTCATTTTTTATAAAGTCAGGGTCATTCAATTCATTATAATATATTACTTTATGTCTAATTCCTATTTCCCTTGCAACATTTATCGCGGTAATCATCTCTGATTCCGCTAAAGTCTTGTAATTTGCTGTTATAGCTATTGCGTTATCTTGTAAAGCGTGTTTTGCAGCCAAAGCAACAACAGCACTATCCACTCCTCCTGACAGAGCAACTAAAACATTTCCCTCTGTATTTTTACCAAACCATTCTTTCATTTCCAAAAAACTAGATTCATGGTTCATCATCAATGTTCACTTAATTGATTTTTAATAATACCTGATATATGGTTTGATCCTTCACTTCTCTTAAAGGAATTCCAGTTAAGTCAGAAATTTTTTTCAAATCCTCAAATTCTGGTTTTACATTTATTATTTTATCGTTGGAATCTTTGATGATCTTAACTCTTATGTCAAATGTTCGACTTTGCAGATGGATGGGAATCGTGATAATATCTCGAGTTAATATTAAACGTTTTATCTCTTGGATCCTAATACCTGCTGTACCAGATTCAAGATATAGTTTCTCTATCATGTCATTTACCTTAAATTTATCCGTAATTATCCTTATTACGTTTGTAGGTCTATTCTTTTTGGTTATTCCGGGAAGTATCGTAACATCCTTTGCCCCCTCCTTCATAAGTTCCTCCACTAAATTTCCTAGAATTTCTCCGGAAAGATCATCCACGTTAGTTTCTAATAATATAATATCTTCATAAATAAGCTTTGACTTTTGAGGATCTCTTCCTAATACTACTCTAAGAATATTAGGATAATTAGCAAATATTTTATCTCCAGTTCCCAAACCAACTTTATCAGGAATTATTTTAGGATAGTAGTCTATGCATTCTGAAACAAGGTTTACTAAAATCGCTGCTCCCGTAGGAGTCGTAATTTCCCCTAGATTATTCCCTGATAGAACAAATGTTCTTCCCTTGAATATTTCCAAAACAGCGTTAGTAGGATTAGGGATCCTTCCATGCGAGAAAGCAGTTAGTCCATTACCTACTGAAACATGTGTAGATAATACTTTAGAATCAAAAATTTTCAAGTCTTCAAGTGCAATTGAACATCCTATTAGATCAACAAATGTGTCTACACTAGATACTTCATGCAAATGGATTTTTTCAAGGGGTTCACCATGTATTCGAGATTCTGCAATTATCAATGTTTTAAGAGTATTTAAGGAAAAAGCTTCTGTTCTTTGGTCTAGATTAAGTTTTTCACAGCAAGTTGCTAATATATTATACATGTCAGTACCTTTCCGTGCTCTAACGTTATCCTTGTATTGAACAGAAAACTTAGTTGCCTTAAATCCTTTAACGCTTACTTTTTCAAATCTTACATCGTTTATTTTACTTCCAGGGATATGACTTTCACAGTTGTAAATAGAATCAATAATTTTCTTTTTTTCAGCTCCTGCATCTACTAGAGCTGATACTAACATGTCTCCTGAGATTCCTGATACTTGAGGATCAATTACTGTTATTTTAGACAAGATTTATCTCCTTTCCAATAATAAACCAAAATACTTTCATTATTTATCTATATAGTTAATACCAATAAAAATAGACTATAACAGCTGTAAAATGATACGGTCATTTACAGAATAAAAAAAATTTAGTAAGATTATAATTTGTCTTTGCAAAATTTCATTCAAATGACAATTTCAATAATTGGATCCGGGAGAGTGGGTGCTTCCGTGGCATTAAATTGTGCGTTAAGAGAATTAGATGATGTATTACTTTTAGATGTGATCGAGGGACTACCACAAGGAGAATCAATGGATATCAATCATCAGTTATCCGAATTGGGAATTGACGTAAAAATAAAAGGATCTAACAATTATGAAGAAATGGCTAATTCGGATTTTGTTGTTCTTGTAGCTGGGATAGGAAGAAAACCAGGAATGACACGTATGGATCTGTTAAACAAAAACGCTAGCATCGTTAAAGATGTTTCTAACAGGATAGCTACCTACTCAAAAAATACCACGTTGATTGTGGTGACTAATCCATTGGATCCTATGACATATTTAGCTTTAAAGACAACAAAATTTATGAAAAATCGAGTTTTCGGAATGGGTGGTATGTTAGATTTATCTAGATTTAAGAGTTTTATTCAAACTTATACAGGGTTATCTCGAGAATCTATTCAAGCTATGGTAATTAGTGAACATGGTGAAAACATGTTACCATTAATACGTTTTTCTTCGATTAGCGGCATACCATTGCAGTATTTTTTGTCAGAAGAGCAATCTTCAGATATTTATGAAAGAACGAAAAAAGTGGCTGCTGATGTAATTTCGTTAAAGGGAGCAACCGTACATGCTCCTGGAAATGCTGTCGCTACTATGATTGAAAGTATTATAAAAAATAAAAAGATGATTATTCCAGTATCAGCATATTTGGAAGGAGAGTATGGGATATCGGATTTGTGTATTGGAGTTCCAACGGTATTAGGATCTAATGGTATAGAAAAGATCATAGAACTTGAACTCAATAATTTTGAACGATCAGTATTTGATCGTGGCGTAAATAGCGTGAAAGAGGCATTAAAATCATTAGGACTGTAAAAACCAATAAATGAAGCTTGAAGAAATTTTAAAAAAATATAACGAAGGATCATTATCTTTAAATGATTTTAGAAAATTCATTTCTTTCTCCTATGTGGAAAATATTGAAAATATTGCCAAATTAGATATCAATCGAGAAATTAGAAAAGGAATTCCTGAAATTATATATGGAGAAAACAAAGCTTATTCTGATCTTATTAGAATAGTTACAAAAGTATTAAAACAAAACGAACTTGTTGTAATTAGCAGACTTTCAAAAGATTATTTGAGAAAGATAAGAGCATTTTGTAAAAAAAATAACTATTATTTTGAAATTGGAAAAAATAGTTCCACATTACTCCTTTCAATAAATAAGTCTATAAAAATTAACGAAAATTCTAAAATCGGTATTTTTGCTGCTGGTACATCTGATATAGGAATAGCAGAAGAAGCTAGGTTAGTATCTAAAGCTATGGGATGCAATGCCATTACTTCATATGATGTAGGTATTGCTGGCATGCATAGAATTTTTTTATCACTCAAACAAATGCTAACCCATAATGTTCACGCTATCATTGTAGTAGCAGGAATGGAAGGTGCATTGCCCTCAATAGTTTCCTCCTGTGTAGATATACCCGTAATTGGAGTGCCTACTTCAATAGGTTACGGTTTCGGATCTGATGGTATAGCTGCACTTTCTTCTATGCTTCAAAGTTGTTCATTAGGAATTACTGTAGTCAATATAGATAATGGGATTGGAGCAGGAGCATTTGCTTCACTGATATCTAATAGAATGTGTTTTAAAAATAAGTTATCTCTTTAATAAAACGTTTATAAGTGATTTTCTTTTTCTGCAATAAATATTCATCAAATTGGAGATTGAAATGTATTGACTTATATTCATACCTTGAAGCGAATTAGAGAAAAAAAAACTAATTACCGTAAGCGTTCATCATTGTTACTAAGTAGAAAGCAATTTGTCACAATTAAGTTCAGCAATAAGAATGTTCTTGCTCAATTAATTGAACCTCATATTTCTGGAGATAGGATTATAGCTTATGCTCATTCTTCAAATTTAGAAAATTTGGGGTGGAAAGGATCATTAAACTCAATTCCTGCCTCTTACCTTACAGGATTGTTGTTGGGGAAAAAATCCTTTCATAGTGGGATTGGGAATGCCATATTGTATACAGGTAAAGATGCTTATACTCAGAGAACTGCATCATGTTTGAAAGGAATTATTGATGGTGGTCTAAAGATACCTGTTTCGACTGAGTCATTACCATCAGAAAACAGGATACGAGGAGAACATATATCCGAATACGCCTTATTAATAAAAGAAAATGATAATCTCTATAAAACTAGATTTTCTAATTTAATAAAGAGAGGACTTAAACCTGAAGACTATAAAACACATTTTGAAGAAGTTAAAAATCAAATATTAAACTTGGATTTAAATGTTAAAGGAAAAGTTGAAGGAAATAAAAAATCTGAAAATAATTTAAAGAGGAAGGAAAAAGATAAGACTACTGAAAAAATGGAGATGAAAAACTAATGAGCCAACAATATACTAAAAACGAGAAAACGGTTGAATGGATACCAAGAACTACCCTAGGAATAATGGTCGCAGGAGGGAAAATAACCTCTATGGATGAAGTTTTCGAGAATGGAATGAGGATTCAAGAATCTGAAATAGTCAAGCGCTTAATCCCAGATATCAAAAGTCAGGTCGTTCATGTAGGAATAGTACAAAAACAAACCGATGCTGGGGAAATGACAAGATTTGCTGCCTTAGTAGCTGTAGGGAATGAAGCCGGTTGGTTTGGAATAGGGAATGGTAAGGCAGCACAAATGCGAAATGCAATAGACAAAGCAATCAATTCAGCCTATCTGAATGTAATTCCCATTAAACTTGGATGTGGTAGCTGGGAATGTAGATGTAATCAACTCCATTCGATTCCATTTAAAGTATCTGGAAAAGGGGGAAGTGTAACGATAGAAATACTTCCAGGTCCTCGAGGTCTTGGCTTGGTCGCTGGTGAAAATATTAGATCACTTCTTAAGTTAGCCGGATTAAAGGATGCATGGACCAAATCTTTTGGTGCTACTAATACTATGGCGTCTACCACAAAAGCTATATTTGATGCTTTAAGAAGCACCTATACTGCAGGTTGATGTGATATGGTTTATTTAGTATTGAGAATAAGGGGGGAAGTTAATGTATCTCATTGGGCAGAAAAAACATTGGAGAGTCTTAATCTGAGAAAAAAATTTAATGCTACCATAATTAAGGAAGATTCCCAAACATTAGGAATGCTGCGAAAAGTCAAAGAATTAGTTGCATGGAAATCGGTAGATGCACCTATAATTAATGAATTGTTAGAAAAAAGGGGAAAGGTCTCTGGATTAAGACTACTGACTAACGATAATCTTCCAAAAAACTATAGTTCTTTAAATGAATTAGCAAATACTATATACGAAAATAATTTGAATCTATCTGATGTTGAAAGTATTAAACCATGGTTCTCACTAAACCCACCTAAAGGAGGTTTTAAAAGAAAGACTAAAACCCAATTTACCCAAAAAGGTGTATTAGGAGAAAACAACGATCTCACAGAACTCATTAGGAGAATGATATAAATACTGCAACTTTTATTTATCAAAGAATAAGAATGATTATGCTAGTTGTTTTTAATAATTCAAAATCCTTGAGGTATATAGACTATGGCTACTAGATTAAGAAAAAGTCGAAGACAAAGAGGTAGTAGATATTGCGGATGGGGTCAAATTGGACAACACCGACAATCTGGCTCTAGAGGAGGAATTGGTCAGGCAGGGAAGCATAAACATTTTTGGATAAGAACAGTTATTGAAGAACCAGATCATTTTGGTCATAGTCAAAATAATTCTCATAACAAAAATTTTGTTAAAAAATGGTTAAATTTACGAGATATTGAGGACATATATCATAAAAATAAGGATAATTTGAATGAACAGAATATTCTAGATTTGAGCTCTCTTGGATACGACAAATTATTGGGTAGTGGTAGCGTAAATACAAAATTACTCGTAAAAATAGCATCTGTCTCAAAAACTGCATTGAATAAAATTAAAGCCAGCGGGGGTAATGTAATTCAGAATGGTGAGTAATAATGAGCACAGTGCAAAATGAAGGTTTTATAAGACGATCTATTAAGACTATATCTCGTTATATTCCTCAGGTAGAAAAGCCCAAAAAAAAAATTACACTCGCGGAAAAATTTGTCTGGTGTGGTATAGCAGTTTTTGCATATCTTGTTATGGGTCAGATCCCGCTTTACGGGGTCACTGATGAACCACAATTTGACTTTCTGGCTTTTGCACGTGTTATTTTTGCTGCACAACAAGGTACTATTTTAGAATTAGGAATAGGTCCTATTGTTACAGCTGGTCTATTGATGCAACTACTCAAAGGATCAGATATCCTTAAATTAAATTTTAAAAATCCTGATGATAGAGCATTATTTACCTCAGCAACAAAAATAGTGACAATTATAGTTATAATCGCAGAAGGGGGTTTGTATGGAGCAAGTGTTTATGGACCTTTAGTAGCCGCCCCGGAATTTACATACATCTTGATTCTGCAATTAATTTTTACCAGTATTATTGTTATGTTTTTGGATGAATTAATTCAGAAAGGATGGGGATTGGGTTCTGGTATTAGTCTATTCATCATGGCTGGTGTTGCACAAACAATCTTGTGGAGTATATTCAGTCCAATTGCAGGTCCTGATGGTCCTGTAGGTATAATTCCATTTGTTATAGACTCTGCTGCATCAGGAGACCTATCTGATGTATTTTTCAGAAGCGGTCAACTACCAAGTGTATTCACATTAATTCTCACTGGAGGGGTATTAGCAGCACTTGTTTATACTCAAGGAATCCATATTGATATTCCTATTGTATCAACAAAATACAGAGGTTTTACAGCTGTGTACCCCATAAAGCTTTTATATGTGTCCAATATACCGGTAATTTTAGCTACAGCCCTGATCGCTAATGCGATTTTTATGGGACAAATGCTTTGGGCAAATTATAATCCCCAAAATGATAATCCGTTCTTTAATTGGATAGCGCAATTTGATCCCGGTCAACAACAAACCCCAACTGGTGGATTGTTGTATTACATTACTACACCTAGAGGATTGGATATTGCTGCACAAGATCCTGTGAGAGCGTTTGTTAACATTATATTTGTTACCGCAATTGTTACTGTTTTTGGTAGATTATGGGTAGAACTAGGTGGGTTATCATCTAAATCTGCTGCAAAAAATCTTCTTGATGCAGATGTACAAATTCCTGGTTTTAGAAGGTCACAAAGTTCTGTTCAAAATGTTTTGGATAAATATATTCCATCTGTTACTATTATTGGTGGAGTAGCAATAGGTGCGTTAGCATCTATATCTGATGTATTAGGATTATTTGGAGGCGGTATAGGATTATTATTGATGGTAGATATACTTGTTAACTACTATAATCTGTTGATTAGAGAAAAAGTAGATACTCACATGCCAAAATTGGCGGCTTTAATTGGGCGAAAAGAGTAAACGAATTATTGTAGTTGGAATACCCGGAGTAGGTAAAACTACAGTTCTTTCAGAAGTGAAGAGGTCATTAGAACAATCTGGTATTGAAACAGTATTGGCCGAGTTTGGTAAAATTATGCTAGAGGAAGCAAGGTTTCATAACATAAAAACTAGAGATGATATACGGAGACTTCATATAAAGGATCAAAAGAACCTTCAAAGGATTACTGCAACAAAAATAGCCAAAATAAATTCTGATATTGTTATTATAGATACACACTTATTTATCAATACATTAGAGGGATACTACCCTGGATTACCAATGGAATTGATAAATCTTCTCGAACCATCTAACTTGATTTTAATAATTGCTAAACCAGAAGAAATTTATCATAGAAGACAAAATGATTCTACAAGAGATAGAGATATAATATCAATAGAATCAATTCAGAATGAAATAGACGTGTCAAAAATGCTCATTTCGAGTTGTTCAGTAATATCTGGTGCTCCCTTTAAAATAATTGCTAATACTGAAAATCATTTACATGATTGTATTAAAAATTTAGTTGATATAATAATGAGTAATTCATCAAGTGATTGATATGGATTTTAATGATCTGATATTACAAATGCCTGGGATAACCTATACAAAACATCCTATTTTTCCTGATCTGGTATCTGCAATGGTTGTTGCGACACTTATAGCAATAGGGTTGAATTTTGCTTTTGCACTTCTTCGTAAAAAAACAACTGACATTGATAGATTAACCAAAGTTATGCAAGAACAAAAAAACTTTAGTAAGGAATATAGAAATGCTATTAAAAAACAAGATAAAGAAAGGATTAATGAGTTAAAGAAAAAACAAGCATATATGACAAAAATGGGAATGGAGATGCAACAACAACAAATGCGACCTATGCTTTTATATATGATTCCATCTTTTATGTTGTGGATCCTTGTTTTTCCTTCTTTTTTTGGTTCCACAGTAGCCCTTTCCCCTTTGCATATCCCTTGGGTTATGTGTAATGAGGAAAATGTAAAGATAGATTCTACGGTTGATGATAGTGGGGAAAAGAAAGGAGCGTGTAATGTATCAGGTGAAGTTTTTTTATGGGGATGGTTTTTAATAACATCTCTGGGAACTACTGGTATTATAGCTAAACTTACTAAAACTTCTCTTCCAAGTATTACTTAAAATGAATAAAAATGTGTCATATAAAAACAAAATACTCACCAGTATAGTAATATCAGGTTGGCCTGCAGTAGGTAAAACTACTATAGCCACTGCTCTAGCGAAAGACTTAGGATATAAGCAATTTAATGGTGGGGATGTATTAAAAATTCTTGCATCAGAAAAAGGATACTCTGTATCTCGAAATGACTGGTGGGATACAGAAGAGGCTAAAAACTTCATGGAAGAAAGAGAATCAAATTCTTATTTTGATATAGAAGTTGATAGAAAACTTGTAGAAATAATTAGGCAAGGAAATGTTATTGTTACAAGTTATACACTCCCATGGCTTGTGCCAGAATCCATAAAAATATGGTTAAAGGGTTCTAGAAGCAATAGAGTCAAAAGGATGGCTAAAAGAGATAACCTTGACATT
Source organism: Nitrososphaeraceae archaeon (assembly GCA_042138015.1). GTDB lineage: Archaea > Thermoproteota > Nitrososphaeria > Nitrososphaerales > Nitrososphaeraceae > TH1177. The sequence continues at coordinate 40,433 of JBHIVA010000001.1, forward strand.
AGACATGCTAAGGAAATTATACTTCAACGTGATGAAAATAACATCAGGATTTATCACAACCTTTATGGTTATGAATTTGGAAAAGATTTGACTGTCTTTGATTTTGTATTGGATACAGATCTATTGAATCTCGAATCTCTAATATCTATATCTAAACATATTGTTAAAAATTTGAGGATTTAATTAATCTATTATACGTTAATTTGAAGTCTTTTGTTTATGATTTAAATAATTAATTAACAGAAGAAATCAGATATTGGTAAAAATGGCTACAAAGAAAATACCTAATCTTATTCAATTTGATGGTTTAATTAAGTTAAGGGATGATGAGACAGATAATAGATATGGTCACAAAGCGTTCGAAAGACCTATAGATGAATTACTCGAATACGGCATTATATTACTTGATAAACCTTCTGGACCTACAAGTCATGAGGTGGCATCATGGGTGAAAAGGATGTTAACTATAAAGAAGACAGGACATAGCGGGACATTAGATCCAGGAGCCACTGGCCTACTGCCAATGGGTTTAGGAGAGGGTACAAAAGCGCTTTCTGTATTATTGATGGGTCCTAAAGAATATTATTCAGTTGCAAGAATACATTCCCATATACCCAGTCATAAAATCGACTTGATAATTCAAGAATTTTGTAACGAAATTTATCAGAGACCACCACAACGATCATCTGTTAAAAGAATTACAAGAATAAGGAAAATTTATGAGTTAGAATCGATAGAATTTAGTGATCAACTTTTCTTATTGAGAATTTTATGTCAAGCTGGTACATACATTAGGAAGTTAATTTATGATATAGGAGAGGTATTAGGTTCTGGTGCAACAATGATCGAATTAAGACGTACAAGAGTAAATAATTTTTTCGAAAAAGATGGATTAGTAAAACTTCATGACTTAAATTCTGCATTTGTCCTTTATAAGGAAAAAAATGAGGAACAAAAGATAAGAAGAATGATAAAACCGATTGAAGAATGTTTAACTGATATTCCTTCTGTAATTATTAGAGATACAGCAGTAGATGCGCTTTGTCATGGAGCACAACTCGCCATTCCTGGAATATCTCTATTATCGAAAAAAATTGAAGTCGGTAGTTTAGTGGGAATATATACATTGAAAAGAGAGATAGTAGGATTGGCGGAAGCCATAATGTCTACACAAGATATAGTCTTGAGTAAAAACGGGATAGCATTCATCATGAAGAGGTTAATAATGAAACCTAATACATATCCAAAAGGATGGAAATAAGTGGGATTATGATATGTACCTCCTAAGTAAACGGTAGTAAATCTTGTTAAAATAAAAAATTTAGATATCCTCTCCAATACCTGGAATAGTCTTATCTAATCTGGCAATTTTTTTTGCCAAGTTTTCCATTGTTCCTGGTATGTGGCAATTACACATACATTCTTTACAATCTACATGATTATTCTTTTTACAATACTCAGATATTTCCGAACCACCCATTCTCCGTTAATTTCATTATTAGCCATATTTTTATTTTTATTTTATTACTTTGCTATATACCTAGATATCGTATTAATTCTACATATGATATTGGGAACCAATAAAATCATCAAATAGATTATATTTTCGATAATTGGTAAAATCGTTTATCTCATATTAAAAATTGCCGGGGTCGCCTAGCCTGGAAGGGCGCAAGCCTGGAAAGCCTGTGACCATCTGGTCTCGAGGGTTCAAATCCCTCTCCCGGCGTCAATCTCAGGGGTTCTACCAATAATTATATTTACATCTTTTGGGAATCTTTAGACGATGTAGAAAACGTGACACAAACAAGTATTACTCTTGAGAGCATAGAAAATACAAATTATAACGATAATAATCCAATCCAAGATTTAACTAAAAAATTAGTGTAATCACCCAGGCCCAAAGACGATATATTCAAAAAATTATGACGCAACTATCACAGCAAAATCCTGAAAATACAGAATATATTTGTGATTATATTTTATCCGAACAAGTTTCATTTAATATTAAGGAATCAACTAAGGAAGGAAAAATCAAGATCTTGGTTTGGTTATCAGAATTATTAGCCAATAAACCTTTCAAAGATATGGATAGAAATAAACAAGCTAAAACAACTTTAATATTTATTTTATAAAATTATAAAATTATAAATTTATAATTAATTTTTAATTTACTGAATTTAGTTATTTATTGTTTATTGGTAGGATAATGTTTATAAGTGTCTATTATTATATGATTTTAGGTTCTAGTACTATTCCTGGTTTGTAGTCTAAGTCTAAGTCTTTGCTTTTATATATAAGAAAATAAATAATATAATTTGAAAAATAAAATTATAAATTTATAAAATTATAATTCTATTACACTAGCGATATAATTGAAAGTACACATATACCCATTTTATAAAACAAAATTCATAAAGATTGAATCGTAGTTAATTCCTAATGAAATTATACTATTAGATTATATTCAAACAATCTCTAATGCTGGTTCGTACGTTAGATATACTTTAAACTAATTAACACAACTATGAACAGTAAAATCTAAACAGGTTCGATGTTCTTGAAGGAAGCAGTACTTGTAACAATAACTATTTCAATGACTATTACATCTTCATTCGCTTTACCTTACGTTCCAGATTTCGCAGATCCATATACCCAAGGTGCATATGCTGACCCATATGCAAAAGATCACAAGAAAAAAATATCAGATATCAATGTGCAGAAAATAAAGTGTTTCAACAAGAACACGAATGTGAATTGTGTGGACGTTAACCAAATTCCAGATCCAAATGGTGTAGCAGGAGTAGAAGCACAAGAACTACAAGAAGAAGATGGCACTGGTATAGCAAATGCTATGAATAATGGACAGGATAATGGTATTAACCTGAACAAGAATCTAGTAAACTTTTGTATAAACGATAATGATAACGGACAGGAACAATTGCAGCAATCAAATGGATTAACAGTAGGTCGCCTATATAGAGTTGAAGGACCAGTTGAAACAGCTCCATCTGAGATTTCTCAATCTATAGCAAGTTGTGACCCAGGTGACTTTGTGATTAGTGGAGGATTCATTTATGATTCCGCGAACATTCCTCATGATAGTTCCACAAGTAGTATCCCCACAGATAATTTGGACGGATGGTCTGCCAGTATGGAAAATACTGGATTGGCGGCTTCAATTCAAGCAATTGCTGTATGTTTCGATACCCAATAACCAATCAAATATTTTTTTTTCCTTTAATATATTTCAATCCTTACCTGATCAAATCCTTACTTACCTGATCTATTGGTAGAGATATTTCCAAAGTTATTGTGCATAACACACAATACATTTCTTTTTTTGGACAATAACCATTTTATAGTTGTTGATATTATTCGGTACTTTTAAACTTGGATAGTGTAATATCATTTGTAATTTATCTAAAATCCCAATATACTTACTTTAATCTTTTAGGAACCTACCTATATCATCAAATTATCTACCTTCAGTACATTAATTAACATTCTTAATGCAGGGTGGATAACTAACAAACCTCTGAAATCACCCATCGTTCCGATCGAATGTGAATCATATAGTTTCTTGCTTCCATGGTCAATAATCTGGGAACAAATATCATATTAATTGGGAAAACCTAGATTATGTTTCTCGAAAAAGGTTATTTTATCATGGACATATTGTCAATCATATTTTTCATCCACATTCTTCTTTAATGACATTCCTAACTACAGACGGGAACCATCACAACCTAGATTCTGTAAATTACCTAAATTCTTCCTTAAACATAGAATATGGCTTCAAAAAATGGTTTCTCTTTTGTGCATATGGGATCCGTATCTGTCTCTTCTGTCATATGCATTCCCCAATCATTATAAGTAAATAAGTTGCAAATTTTACCAAGATACTTCAATTCAAATTCTTTATCGAATGCAGCAGAATGCTTTCCTTTATCTATGTCTTAACATAATTTCTAAAGTCAATACCTGTAATCTAGTTTGATCCTATAATAATAGATTTTATCTTGACTCCTGCTGTATAGTTTGTAATTAACCACTTAGTGCAATAGGTGCTTATACGAGAACAATGCAAGGATTAAACTTTAGTATGTATCGCTCTGCTAGGTCTCTAACGTCTTACTGCTTACAATTACATAACAAATGACATTCATCTATTAATATTAATTTGGGATTATCTAGTGATCTGAAGGAGTTAATAGGGTTTGACGACTATACTTCAATAACTCATCGATTTAATTCAATATATTTTTTCCACTCTATTAAAAACCTAAGATTAGAATAACCTCTATAGTATCAGAATAATTTTTTCTCTAAATAGCTATTTGACCAGCAAAAATAACTACTGAAAATTTCAATAATTGTTGTTAATTAGTGCTAAACTAGTCATAGAACTAAAGAAAAACGTACTAATTCCCAATCCAATAGCCTCCATCATGAATAAGTATCTATAATAATCCAACATTCGTTAATTGTTTGTATTGTTCAAACATTGAATTGAATTTTACTGGATGATTATTCCTTGGTAATTTAAGAATATTGTTGACACTACAATTACCCGTTAATCTGGATTGTATAAAATACCATGCAGAATAGAATCAGCCAATGTTCAGAAGGGTCTTTGGCAAAACCATCATGGTATGTCTGATAAATGGACTGATCGATGACCTTCCTATCACCTCGATCCCTATTTCAAAGACAAAAAAATCAAAATGTAAACATACAGAAAACCAAATATATCAATGGCAATTTTAAATGTCGATAAAGATCAATCAATTCTAGGAAATGATATAAGAAACAATAGCATTTTAACTTGAAGATGGTTCAGCAAATGGTATAGATCAAATGAATGGAATTGAAATGATATTAACCTATACAAGAATGTAGTAAATATCTATAAACATAAATCCTAATGGTGAAGTAGATGATTGATTTTTAGAATTATCACGCTCAATATCAATTCGACAATGGGCTATAGATACTGAATTATATCAAACTGGGTCACCAATTAATCTTATTTTATTTTATCATTTTCTTATTTTTTATTAATATACTGCTTAAATTTAAGGTATGAGATATACTAAAAAGCTAGCTAATATTATTACGACTATAATAATAGATGTTAATAATATCCCTTTTTTCGTGGCCTTTTTCTTTATATTAGAATTCATCTCTATCAATAATCCTTATTGAAAAAATTAGTTATAAATCTTAGGTAAATATTACTATAAAATATCAAGATTTTGGTTTTTTTCTAATACGTCTTTCGATCTTTGCGAATTTTTTACTACAATGACGTTTCTCGGAATATGCAAATGTTTTATTGTTTTCCTTTGACATAATGTTAGGTATCGTTTCCTAAATAAAAATGTAAAGACACTAATCGCAAATATTTTTGAATTTTATTATTCATTATTAAAATCAGTAGCAAATGTTATTTTTCAAGTTCATTAGTGTCTAACATTTTTATAATACAGAAAATAATTCAATAAAGTGAACAAGGTCTGTATACTAGGAGCAGGCAGTACAAATTACGGTAAATTAAATGAGGATATAATAGAAATAGCTTTAAACGCATCAGTAGAAGCGATACGATCAGCGGGGATATCTCCCAAAGATATAGGAGCTGGATATATCTCCAATGTTTTTGGTATAACGGATAAACAAGTACATATGGCACCTGTAATCATGAGTAATCTTGGTATATCTCATGTACCCGGTCTAACAATCGAATCTGCTTGTGGTTCAGGCTCAGTAATGTTTAGGGAAGCATTTGCCAATGTTGCTGCTGGCTTTTATGATTGTGTACTTGCATTGGGTGTTGAAAAAGTAACTCACACAGGAACTGCCCAAAGTACTACTTTATTTTCTTATTGCTCTGATTTTTTCTATGAAGGAGGAAACGGTGCCTCATTTCCTGGCTTATTCGCATCCATCGCTAGATATTATATGACTAAATATAAAGCCGATGAAGAAGATCTCGCGTATGTTGCAGTAAAAAATCATGAGAATGGGTTATTAAATCCCAAGGCTCATATGCGAAAACGGATAACAATACAAGATGTTTTAAGCTCTCCTATTGTAGCTTCGCCTCTCAAACTATATGATTGTTGTCCGTTTTCAGATGGTGCGTCTGCAGTTATTGTTTGTAATGAAGAGTTTGCAAAAAAAAGTAATAGACCTTATATCGAAGTTATTGGCTCAGGTAGAGGTGGTTCACCAGCAGCTGTTCAAGGACGAGAAGATATATCTACGATTCCTAGTACTGTTATAGCTGCAAATCAGGCATATAGAATGGCAGGTATTTCACCTGACAAAGTAGATTTTGCGGAAGTTCACGATTGTTTCACAATCGCAGAAGTTATCGATGTAGAGGATTTAGGTTTTTTCCCAAAAGGCAAAGCGGCGAACGAAATCCGAGAGGGAGCTACTTCAAGAAAGGGAAGGATTCCGATTAATCCTTCTGGGGGATTAAAGTCTAAGGGTCATCCTATAGGTGCTACAGGGATAGGACAAATAGTTGAAGTGTATGATCAACTTACAGGTAACGCAGGTGAAAGAACAATTAACAATGCCAAAATCGCTTTGACCCATAATTTTGGGGCAACAGGTGCTAGTGCAGCAGTGCATATATTCAAAAAAGTTGAGTAAATAAAATGGCTAAAGTCGTAAATCGTGGACTAAGAGAAAAATTTATTTCATCTGCAAAAGATTCCAATATACTTGCTAGACGATGTGAGAACTGTAAATCAATAATGTTAGAAACTATGGTATACTGCACAAATTGTCAATCAGATAAATTTACCTCGGTAGAATACACAGGTATTGGTAAAGTAAATACTTTTACAATTCATACAGTACCTCCAGCGGGATTTGATGATGTCGAAAGTTATGCATGGGTAATTTTCACTTTGGACGAAGCCCCTCTAAAGGTTTCTGGGTTTCTTCCAGGAATTAAATCTCCTTCAGAGTTGCCTATAGGTTCCAAAGTAAAAGTAATAGGATTTGATGAACAGCATGGTCTTTTACTTAATAAACTTTGAATTTTTTTGTTAATAATTTGTGATTTATTTCATTTGTAAATCTTTATCTTATTAAATTGTCTATATTGGTTAACATTGTAGTTAACATGATAAAAATCAAAAGTTTATTGTGGATAATCATCCCCATCTCCAAACCAGACTCATCAATGCAACCAAGATCGTTAATTCTCAACTTGCTAAAATGAGAGTACTTGATCATAAATTTTCTCTACGTGATAAAGAATTAACAGTTAAAGCTGCATTAAACATAAAAAATGGAGGTAAGGATAGAGCAAATATAATCGCTCAAGAGTTGGTACATATAAGAAAGGTAAAGAATACAACACGGAAGTTATCCCTTGCACTAGAAATTATAGCGATCCGATTCTCTACTATTTCCGAATTTGCTCAGATTTTGGATACGATTAATCCAATGATTGAGACCGTAAAAGAGGTTAAAACAGAAATTTCTAATACTGTTCCAGAAGCAAGAAGAATATTTTCTGAAATGAGTTCAATAACTAATGAAGTATTGAATGATACAAATATCAAAATGAGCTCTAATCCAATTAGTTTTCGTGTAGATTCAGACGCGTTGGATATCCTTAATGAAGTGCAATCATTAATAGAGAATCAAACTAGGATTAGCCTTCCAGAGGTACCTATTATTGAACAAACGGAAAAAAAATTATCAAAAGATGAATTTTCCGAAGAAAGTCAACCTCTATTGATTTAAAGAGATTTTATTTCTCTCTCAATAGATATCGATTATATTATTTGTAAAAAAAACTTTACAAAGTAGTTTTAATTACTTGTTAATTATAACGGGTGCAATGGAGCGAGTACAGTATCAAACTACTAATAATAAGATAGGCTCAAAGCGTGGTGGGATTTTGGAATCTGCTTCACGACGTGTCAGGATGATATTTTCTGTAATGGCTAGTCCTAATCGTATCGATATTTTGAGAATCTTAAATTCTAAAGGTCCATTAACTTATTCTGAATTGAAATCCTTAGCAGGATTTAAATCGAAAAAAGAATCTGGAAAATTTGCATATCATCTTAGAAAATTACTCAGACAATCTTTAGTCTCTCTTAACAAGGCAGAAAGGCGGTACACTATAACAAATCTCGGCAAATTAGTTCTGAGTCTTGCACGTCAGATAGAGGAGCGATCTATAATTGAGAGCGGGAAATTATATGTTAGAACGACCAAGCCATCTATAGAAGAATTTGATTCCAACAAAATAATTCAGTCACTAATACGTGAAGCAAATATGCCTTTAGAACTTGCCCATAAGATCACTGAAGAAGTAGAAAATAAAATCTATAAGATTCAAACATCATATTTAACTTCTTCTTTAATTAGAGAAACTACAAATTCCGTTTTAGTAGATCATGGGTATGATGAATATAGGAATAGACTTGCTCGCTTGGGATTACCTCCTATAGATCTCGTTAATATAATAGAAGAAACTAACTCTTCCAATGTAGAAATCCCTGATCTTTTTATAAAAACTTCGTCTTATATTTTTACTGAACATCTTCTTAACAATACTCTCCCAAAAGATATTGTTGATATGCATTTAATGGGTGAGATCAATATAGAGAATAGTGGGTTTTGGAATTTATTGCCTGATACTATTTTTGCAAATATAAATTCTTTGATCAAAGGTCTCACTGATATCAAGGGAAAATATCTCGAAATATCTCGAATAAATTTGTTTTATGATAAAAATTCAGATGCGATTATACCTATGATTCTCTCTCTAATAAGCAGAGAAGTTTCTAGGGAGGTAGTGTTAGAAGGTTTACAAGTGTATCTTGAAAAAAATTTGAAATCAGACGAAAACCTTGAAAATAGAGTTTCTAAACTATTATTTCTATCTTCTTCAATTTCTTCTTTTGGGTTATATTCTCCGTCTATTACATTACCCATCAACATAGAAAAGTCTGATCCATACATAATAAATAGTATTATCGAAGGCTATCAAAAGTACGCTGAAAATACTCCTATTCCTAATATTGGCTTATCAATTATATATGATAATCCAAAGAGTGTATATGTCTATATTGATAAAGTTTCAACTATTTCTAGACTTGGAGGAATAATTTCTTTCTCTAGAAATAAAATAAGGGGTAGAAATGGTCTTTGCAAATCCTTTTCGACGATTGATTCTCCAATGGTAACTTTTCAATCTCTTTCAATCAATCTTCCACGTATAGCTTATCAATCAAATAAGGATGAAACATATTTTAGAGCAAGACTGGCATTATTACTTAAACCACTGCTATCTATTATCTTTCAACGTACCAATAATATTTCAGACAGTATACAAAAAGGCAATATTCCTCTTATTGCAAAAACAACTTCTAATCTTGAAACGGGCCAAATACGTACTTTTATAAATTTAGTTGGTATAAATGAGTCCATTTACAACATTTTAGGTTACAGTGCTGGAAATGAAGGAAACAATATTGTCTGCAAAGTTATACAAACTGCTACTGATATAATAAAAGAGCAAAGTAAAGGATTCCAAACCTCTAGCCTAGGGATAACTCTATTAAAAGATAAAAGTTCAAATAGATTCAAGAACCTAGATGATGAAAAGTACGGTAAATCTGTTACATTATCCGAAAATTATACTAAAAATAAAGGTGAGTATTATTCACAAGGTTTTCAGATTAATGCACATGATATCATCTCTGATAATCTTTCTCTAGAGTTATTACTTGATCATTATTCGACAGTAGAGAATATTTTGCAAGGTAATCTCTCTATTGATCTAGATCTTAATAACGTTCCTTCACCGGTTGATGCTAAAAAGGCTATTGAATTTTCTCTAAACTTTCCATCTGTTCGTATTAGTAGTAGATTGTCACTGTGTAACATTTGTGGCAAGAGATCAGAGACAGATATTAAAATTTGTCAGTATTGTGGTTCTCAAAAAATATCTATATTGGATACATGATTTATGATAAAAGCTATTTTATAATACCGGTCCATTTAAGGTTAAGCAAATTTGTTATAGGAGATCTTTATAAGCATTCTCTGAAAAAAAAAAATAGTATTTTTATCAAAAGACTTTAAATACAAAATTCTTATAAATAACAAAGATTTTTAAAAATTGAAAGGCGAGTTGTATGGGAGTAACAGAAATAAACAAATCAAAAAATAAGTCTATTTTTCAAATTAAAAAAAGAGATAGAAGGATCGTTATCTTTGATGAATCAAAAATTTCACATGCTATTTACAAAGCATTGGTTGCAACTGGTAAACCAGATTTTCAATTGGCAGAAAAATTAAGCCAAAAAGTTTTGGAAAAGATTACGAGAAATTCATTTGATAAGTTATTGATACCTAGCGTTGAAGATGTACAAGATATAGTTGAATCAATTCTAATCGAAGACGGTTTGGCCGATACTGCCAAATCTTATATACTATATAGACATGAAAGAAGAAAACTTAGAGAAGACAAAGTAAAAATACTTAATAAAAAAGACTTAGATGAAATCGACAAGTCTTTTGATATTAATTCATTACGTGTTTTATCTTCACGTTATCTTCTACGTGATGATAATAATGAGATTATTGAAGGTCCTAAAGAAATGTTTGAAAGAGTAGCAATACTTGTTTCTATTTCTGACATTATTCACGACCCTCTTATTTTCAATTTAGCTGGTGGATACGATCAAAACATCCAAGAGGCAGAAAAATATTACGATAAAATTAACGAATTTGATCTCAAATTAAAGATTGGTGAATATTATCTCAACAAATATCACTTTGAATCTTTAGTAAGATTGTATATTGAGTTATCATTAAGAGGACAGATGAAAATGTCATTTAAGGAAATATTAAAATTAATTGTACAGGGTAAATTTTCATCGTACGAAGAAAAAATCAGAGAATATTTTGAATTGATGGTTTCAAAAGATTTTCTTCCTAATACACCTACCCTGATGAACGCTGGAGCGAGATTGGGACAACTTTCGGCATGTTTTGTTCTAGATATGCCTGATGATATGGAAATGATCATGAAAACATCTTCAGATGCAGCTATGATCTTCAAGTCTGGAGGTGGCGTAGGAATCAATTATTCTGATTTGAGGCCAGAAGGTGATATAGTAGCATCTACTTCTGGAGTAGCATCAGGTCCAGCATCATTTATGAGAATTATTGATACTATTACTGACGTAGTAAAACAAGGGGGTAAAAGAAGGGGAGCCAACATGGGTATATTGGAAGCGTGGCATCCTGATATTGAGAAATTCATAACTGCAAAAACAAAACCAGGAGTTTTCGAGAACTTTAATGTAAGCGTAGGTTTATGGGATGATTTTTGGAATTCGTTAATAAATAAAAATAATACAAACTATACTCTTAAAAATCCAAGAACTCGTGAACCTATAAAACATATTGATCCTCATCAATTAATCGACCTCATATCTCATAGTGCATGGAAAAGCGCTGAACCAGGCGTGATATTCCTAGATAATGTAAACAAGTATAATCCTTGCATAAGAGCTAAAAACGGACCACTAAGAGCCACTAACCCCTGCGGAGAACAGTCATTATATCCTTATGAATCATGTAATCTAGGTTCTATAAATCTAGCAAATTTTGTTAAAAGAAAAGCAGATGGTATGTATGAATTTGATTGGCATAGATATGAGCAATCTATACGATTAGCATCTCGATTTCTTGACAACATAATTGATGTAAACAAATACCCTGTAAAAGAAATTGATTACAATACCAAACTCACAAGACGAATAGGATTGGGAATAATGGGAATAGCAGATCTCTTATTTTTGCTAGGAATTCCATATACATCAAAAGAAGGATATGAATTTATGAATAAACTTTCCGAGACATTGAGTTATTTTAGCATGGAAGAAAGTGTAGCTATTGCAAAATCTAGAGGTCCTTTTTACTTATTTCAAGAAACTGAGTATGTCAATGGGAAAATTCCTGTTCCTGGATATTATGAAATCCAAAAGGAAAACCATTTCTATGATTGGGATTCTCTAATCGAAAAAATACAAAAATTTGGAATTCGCAATTCTTGGACTACCACTATCGCACCAACGGGTACATTATCTATGATTGCTGACTGTTCTAATGGTGTTGAACCCGTTTTTGCATTAGTTTTTGAAAAACGTGTTACTGTTGGGAGATTTTTTTATACCAATAAAATCTTTGAAAATATATTAAAAGAAAATGGTCTATATAACGATGAAATTTTAACAAAAATAGCAAATAATTATGGTTCTGTACGGGGTATACGAGAAATTCCCCAATTTATACAGTCAATATTCACGACTGCTATAGATATCCATTGGACAGATCATATTATGGCTCAATCGGTATGGCAGAAATGGATAAGTAATGCTATTGCCAAAACAATAAATATGCCCGGAGACGTTACGGTTGAAGACGTAAAATCAGCATATCTACTCTCTCATGAAATGGGTTTAAAAGGTGTTACTGTTTATAGAGATGGATCGAGACATGAACAAGTTTTACACATAACAGGAAACAATACATTAGAAAAATCCTTTATCGTAAAACCTAGTGATTATGTTGCTGAATATATCAATTCTAACGTAAAAGAACCCTATATAGTTCAACATCTTGGTAAATTATTTGAGGTAATGAATTCTGAAGAACAAAATGATATACTCACTTCAAATTTTCACAATAATAACGAATTAATACAAAAAACTATTCAGGTAGACGAAAGCGAAATATGTCCGTCTTGTCAATCCAAACTAATAATTACAGAAGGATGTAATATCTGTATAGAATGTGGATTTAGTAGTTGTGTTTCTGGTTAATACACAATTAACCTATTTTGAATTTTTATTAAACCCAATAAAAAAATCTCTCTATTTACCAAAAATTATTTAAAAAGGGTTTTCATTTAATATTACAGTTAATAATGCAGCTCTTAGTTCTTTACCATACGCAGCTTGCTTGAAATAAATTGCCTTTGATGAACTATCTACAAAGTGTGATATTTCATCTAACCTGGGTAAGGGATGCATTATTGATAAATCCGTTTTGGTATTGTCTAAGATTTTCTCGTCGATTCTATAAGTTCCCTTTACTTTTTCATACTCTTGGGTATCTGGAAACCTCTCTTTCTGGATTCTGGTAACATATAATACATCTAACTTTTGGATTATGGTATCTAAATAATTTTCTTGTTTTATATTGATTTTGTTACGGATTTCATAAATAGATTCACTCCTAATACTCAACATTGGAGGTGAAATCAGGTATATATTTACTTTATAATTTTTCAAACCATATAATAGTGAATAAACTGTTCTTCCATATTTTAAATCCCCTACTATCCCAATGGTCAAATTATTAATCCTACCTTTTTCTTTCAAAATTGTATACAAGTCCAACATTGCTTGGGTTGGATGTTCTTCACTTCCACTCCCTGCATTTATTATGGGATTATTAGAAAGTTCTGCAGCGTATCTACTTGAACCATCATTTGGATGCCTTAAAACAATTACATCAGAATACAGATCCATAATTCTAATTGTATCAGCTAGACTTTCGCCCTTTTCAATAGAAGAGAATTTGGAATCAAAAATACCAATGGAACTACCACCAAGAGATGCCATAGCGGCTTCAAAACTCATTCTTGTTCTTGTACTAGGTTCGTAAAAGATGTATCCTAAAGTTCTACCCTTGCCAAATTCACTCTTTTCATCTGGATTTAATTTTCTGATCTTATCAGTTGCATTAAAAATAAATTCTAGATCCTCTTTTGAAAAATCTTTTATCGATACAATATCTTTCCCAAAAAAATGATTTTGCCTAGTCATAAATTGATATAACAAATTATCAAATAATTCAATAAATATGTATTTCCATAATTGTTAGTCAATTAAACGAAAATATTAGTAAATAATAATTCTATAAACAATTGTTATAATTTGTTCAAAAAACTGGATCGAGTTATAGCCATTAAATTAAGTTCAAATGATTAGTTAATTATTTTATCTTACCCTATTCCCTATAATCATTATTATATTCGATTGTAAAATTTACTGTAAATTCAATCCTATATTTCTCTTTTCTAGTATCGAATTAAATATTTGATTATATTTTATTACAGAAATGCCGGTATAATTACCAATTATTTGTATCATAATAATCCATTGCGGCCGATCTAAATCAACCTTATGAGTTAAATTTTTTGCAATTCTACTAATAATTTCATCAGACCTTAAATTTGTGTGTCTCTTCTCTACAGTAATTCTATACGATTCATTAAATGATATCTTTTTCCCGACTAACTTTTCAACATTTCTTTTCATTTCTATTAAGTCAGTCCGGATACAAATCTCAATTGGTATTATTCTTAAAATATATCTAAACTCCCATGGTTCATCTACTAATATTTTTTTAAATTCGAGCAAAATTTCAAACTTGTCAAGATGAGTATATCCCAAAATTATTCCTGAGACATTAGAGCTAGCAAATTTTACTTTTGTATCTCCTAATCTTTCAAATAATAACATAGCTTCTTGAGTAGCTTCTTCTTCCTTGTATCTGTAAGTTGTTATTATAAGATTAAAATCCATTTATGTTTGTCTATTTAGGATTTCGTAAATATCTTTCGTCTTAATTGATCCTTCTCTTATAATCTCCATAGAGTTCTGGGTGATATCAATTATGGTAGACCCCGTTAAATTATTATTTAATAATTTATCATCATTGACTAATAACGCGTCGTAACCTTTCAACTCTGAATCTAAAATTTGTTGCGAGGATATACATGCTTCTCTATTGGAAATATTCGCACTAGTTCCTACAATAAAATCACAACTTCTTAATATTTTGAGAATACAAGTATTATTTGGGATCCTTATACCTAATGATTTCTTACCACCAGTTATCATTTTCGAGATATTATCATCTATTAAGTCTCCTATGATCGTTAATTTACCTGGCCAAAAGACTTCAGCTAATCTTTCTCCTGTTTTTCCTAAATTGATTAATTTCCTAACTAAATGTATGTTGTAAGTCAATAGAGGAAGAGGTTTTATCTGATTTCTTTTTTTAATTTTATATATCTTTTTTACAGCCTGTTCATTATAGGGATCACATCCAATCCCATACACAGTATCGGTGGGGAAGATTAGTATTCCTCCTTGCTTAATAATAGAAATTCCTTTATCTAAATCGTCTTTCTCGTTACAGTCTAAAATAAGCATATTTAATATCTCATTATATGCTTATTTTATAATTTTGCTGTCATTATCATATATGTTAGCTATAGCCCTTTCTATCTCTATGATAACATCTTCCACAGTAGACATTTTTTTGACGCATCCACCTGCAGCATATTTGTGTCCTCCACCAAAGAATAAATGCGCAGCTATTTCATTACATGCAATTTTTTCATTATTTCGTCTTATGCTTATTTTTCCTTTCTCATCATAAAATATAACTAAATCTGCATTTGTTATTCTAAATATCTCTTCAGAAAATAAACTTGTTTGTAAATACAGTGAAGATCTGACAAATACTACATCTAAACTACTAATACTTTTTTTTATCATTGTGCTAAGTACTTCTTTTTTATCATTATTACTCAAGACGGAATATCTTCTATAATCTCTTTCCATATTTATATCCCATAGAATTCCATTGGATATCCTAAGGGACAGATCAAATAGCCTTGAACTTGAATCTTGGAAACTTAAATAATATTTTATTAATTCTGAAATAGGAGTAAGATATTGATCTTTAGTAAAAAAATCCATCGCATGAGCTAGACTTGCCAAAATACGGGCTATATCATTTCCAAATAAAAATCGTTCATACATTAAATCCGATGCACATTTTTTGCCAGAAGGATCAAAAACTAATTCAATGTGTCTCTTTATTTCATTTATTCCATTTTCTGACCATGGGTGATGATCAACCCAGATTATATCATTTTTCTTTTTACTAGCTTCAATGAAAATATCTCTTAAAGGTTGAATTAAACTATCATTAAGTCCTAGATCAGAAATGATAAATATACTTTTTTCCATTAGTCTATTTGCTATCGAAATTTTTTCAATGAGAGTTAAAAAATTTTCTTTACTATAGCCCATAAAAACAACTTCTGCCTGAGGAAATCGGATCAATCCAATAGCTGCTGATATTATTCCATCCAAATCAGATTCATGAGAAAATAAATGAACCTTCACAGATACACCTTTGTTTATATTTCTTATAAGTATTAATTTTAGATTTAATCATTCGATGTTTTATTTTGATAACTATTTCAAATATTTTATTTTTTAATTTAGTTTTTACTGCTTGTCCACGAATCAATTAGTATTATTTTCAAATAAAAAATACCGCACGTTTTTCTCATTTTTCGATAAACTTTTAACTATTTCCTAAAATTAAATAATATTATTTTTTCACTAGTTATTTATAAGTTCATTATTTTTCCTAATAAAATTTAATAGAGATTAATCTCCTAGTTTCTACCTTTAAAATTCATGTTAAAAACTAATGAATTAGGTATTCTTTTAACTTCGAATGTTTATAACCTGGTGCGTCATTCCATTATATCATTTTAAATGAGGTCGATATTTATTGGATATTGTATAAATGCGAAATAATATAATGAACTTGAATTATTTCAAAGCCTGTGAGCACATAGCAAACGAGTTACAACTTAGAACTTATCTTTCTTCAAAGGATATTTCTAAAATTATCAGATCACATTCTGCCAAATTTCATCTTTCTACAGTTCCAAAGAATGAAGATATTTTATTATATTTATCTCAAAACAATCCCTATAAAGATTTTTTGCTTGTAAAACCTTCTAAAACTGCCTCCGGTATAGCAGTAATTCCGGTAATGCCTAAACCATATGAATGTCCACATGGAAAATGTATCTACTGTCCTGGAGGGATAGACTATAATACCCCAATGAGTTACGTGGGTACTGAACCTGTTACTCGCATAGCACAATCAGTAAATTTCGACCCTTATTTACAGGTTAAATCAAAATTGGAACAATTATGCAGAAGAGGTCATAATACTAGTAAAATAGAACTTGTGGTAGTTGGGGGCACATTTCCTTTTATGCCTGAATTATATCAGAAAAATTTTGCTAAATCCTGTTATGATGCATTAAATGATTCTAGATCTGTTACCCTAGAAGAGTCGATAAAGACTAACGAAACAGCTAAGAACCGTTGTGTAGGATTCACAGTTGAAACTAAGCCAGATTATTGTAAAAAAAAACATGTAGACCTCATGTTAGAAATGGGCGTTACTAAAGTGGAAATAGGAATTCAGGTAATAGATGACCACATTTATAGATTAGTGAATAGAGGTCATACGTTATTAGATGTCAAAGAATCATTTAAAATATCTAGAGATGCTGGATACAAAATTGTAGCTCATATGATGCCCGGTTTACCAGGATCTAATGTTCAAAAAGATCTGGAAAGTTTTCAAATGCTTTTTGAAAATCCATCTTTTAAACCTGATATGTTGAAAATCTATCCTACACTTGTCCTCAAACACACTGGTTTATATGAATTATATAAAAAAGGAAAGTATAACGCTTATTCTGAAGACGAATTTATTAAAATCATTTTAGAAGTTAAAAAAATTGTTCCTTCATGGGTACGTATAATGAGAATTCAAAGAGAAATAGAAACTATAGATATTATGGACGGAAACAAAAAAGGAAATATTCGTCAAATCATTCTTAAAAAATTAAAGGATAATCATATATCTTGTAGATGTATAAGATGTAGAGAACCAAAGCTTAAACAAAATATGCTAAGATCAATCGATGATACTACGTTAAAAAGAATTGATTATTCTGCTTCGGGAGGTAAGGAGATATTTTTGTCTATCGAAACAATAGATAACAAAATATTATTCGGTTTTATCCGATTGAGAATTATTGCTAATTCACCATCGATACGAAAAGAGTTAAAAGATGAGCATGAATCAGCACGGGAAATCGCTGTAGTAAGGGAGTTACATGTTTATGGAAAACTAATAGGTGTAGGGGATAAAAATAACACGGCATATTATCAACATAAGGGTCTTGGATTGAAATTAATTAAAGAAGCTGAAAGAATAGCGAAGGAAGAATTTCATATTAAAAAAATTTCAGTAATAAGTGCTGTAGGTACTAGAAAATATTATAATAAAATCGGATATATACAAAACGGTCCATATGTAACCAAGTTATTATAACCAAATATTTAATTATCCAATGAATTTAAAAGTTTTTCTAGTAATTGGGTTAAGAAATTCAATTAGAATTTAAATTATAAGGGTAATTGTTAATCCCGTTGATTTGAATTCCTTTATTATTCTTATTATTTCCTTAAATTCTACCATTTAATATATTAGTAATTTGATTTATTTAACCTGACGATAACAATGAAACCTATTACATTATCATCATTATTGATTACCAATTCATAAGTTTTAAAAATCCTACAATTATTTCAACTTTCAGCGATAAATAAAGATCAATCTATTTCAAAAGAAGCTTTTCCTATCCAAATAAATATCTTATCTATTAATTTCATATATTCTGATATTTCTTGATACTAACAATAGAAAAAGTTGAAAAATCGAATGAAACTCATCTTTTTATTAAAATATGAAAAAAATAGGTACAAAGAAAAAGATGAATTATAATGGTATAAATACATGTTGACTTTTAATGTTAAATCAATTATTTTAAGAGATTTATAAAACAAAGATGTAAAACTTTATCTTAGCATATAAATATTTTATATATATAGTACTTTACATTCAAATGAGATTTTATGTCCTCCCAGTAAATACAGTTAATTTTTAAGTGAATCTAAATCCTAATGAAATTTAAGAATAAGATCTTTCGAAAGAATTATTTGTTGTATTTATAAGTACTATATTTTTTGAGATGAAGTAAATGAAAGAAAAAATCATAGGTAGAGGAACATGGTTAGACAAAGTTGCTGATAGTTTAGTTACTCGTGAAAAGAAATTAGGACGAAGTTTAGATCTAATAAGAGTAGAAAGTGGACTGGGAGCTTCAGGTATACCACATATCGGAAGTATGGGGGATGCAGTACGTGCGTTTGGTATTAGTTTAGCTTTACAAGACCTGGGTTTTAACTCTGAGCTTATTACATATTCTGATGATATGGATGGATTGCGAAAAATACCTACTGGATTTCCCTCCTGGCTCGAAGAATATATCGCCAAACCAGTTTCAACTATTCCAGATCCTTTCGGTAAATGTCATAACTCCTATGCTAACCATATGAGCAGCCTATTATCGGATAGTCTAGATAGGGTAGGAATAAAGTATATTTTTAAAAGCGCCTCTGATATTTATAGAAGTGGAATACTTAATAATGAAATAGATTGTATACTCCAAAATAGTGAATTATTAGGAAAAAAAATTTCTACTCTTGTAGGTCAAGATAAATATATCGATACATTACCTTACTTTCCCATTTGTGAAAATTGTAAAAGACTATATGTTACACATGCTGAAAAATATCTGTCTGTAGAAAGGAAAATTATTTATACATGCTCTGGATCTAAAATAGGAACGAGAGAAATACCAGGATGTGGATATTCAGGAGAATCTCGTATTGATAAAGGCGCAGGAAAACTTGCTTGGAAGGTCGAGTTTGCATCTCGGTGGAAAGCATTGGACATAAGATTTGAAGCTTACGGTAAAGACATTATGGATTCAGTACGAGTAAATGATTGGGTATGTTCATCATTATTAGATTTTCCCCATCCATTACATGTTAAATATGAGATGTTCTTGGATAAAGTCGGAAAGAAAATAAGTAAATCAACAGGAAATGTTCTGACACCTCAGATGTGGTTAAAATATGGAAGTCCAGAATCTATTTTATTATTACTATATAAGAGAATTTCTGGAACTAGACATATTGGCTTGGATGATATTCCGATGCTTATGGATGAATATGATTATTACGAAGACTTGTATTTCAATAAGATAAAGGAACATAATAATTCTAAATTACACAAATACAAAGGGATTTATGAATATATAAATAAACTCAATCCTCCTCCAAAAAGTTCTAAACACGTACCATATCGAATATTGGTACAACAAGCATCTCTTTTTGAGGGAAAAGAACGATCTCATAAAATCTTTCAAAGACTAAAAAAATATGGTTTAGTAGAGGAAAAAACACATGATTTGATAAATAGAATAACCCTTGCGTCAACTTGGAGTGATGACTTAAGTATGGAAGACCGTCTACCTATTTCTATTAATGCTAAAGAAAAAGATGCCCTTGTAGATTTATTAACGGAGTTAAAGAATCTGACAGGAAAGGATAGTCAACAAATAGCGGATAATATACAGACACGGATTTTTGAAATTTCAAAAAAACATAAAATCGAACCACGTCTTTTCTTCAAGTTACTTTATCAGATTTTAATCAATTCTGACCGTGGACCGAAATTAGGAAATTACCTTGAAGATTTAGGATTACATAGAACTTGTCAAATAATTGAAAAATATATTTGAATAATTAGGTATAATCTTTCATATAATTAGAGATACATTATATCTATAACAAGTATGGGTTACTAGGAGATAGTATGACTTTTCAAGAAAAAATGTATTTCTTACCCTCAACCGTTCCTACAACATTTCCTCTACCTTTAGAATCAATTTCTCCAATCTCAAAAGCATACATATTATATTTTTCAAATATATCAATTGTCTTATCTACATATTTCTTGGGAAGAATCAAACAAAATCCAACTCCCATATTAAAGGTGCTATACATTTCTTTTGTATCAACCTTTCCATCTACCTGAATTTGTTTAAAAATACCTTCTGGATTTGGAAGATTTGAAAGATTAAATCTCATTTTTTTATTTAATCTTTTTAGTTTTGCAAATGAACCTCCTGTTATGTGAGCAAGGCCATGAATCGCTACGCTATTATCTTTTAAAAGTTCCATCACAGGCTCTACATAAATCCTAGTAGGTGAAAGTAATTCCTCGCCTATTGATTTATTCAAAAAACTAGGACTGTCAGATAATGAATACTTAGATAATACCTTTCTTGCTAATGATAAACCATTTGAATGTAATCCATTACTCTCAACTCCTATTATTCTATCATCAGTTTTTATCTCATTTCCGAGAATCAATTCATCATGCTTAGCAAATCCTAAAGCAGTACCAGCAATATCAAAAGCATATTCAGATTCTCCTGTTAATATCTCAGAAATCACTGCAGTTTCTCCTCCAACAATGGCAACTCTCGCACTCTTAGCTCCTTTTACTAATCCTTTTACTAAATCTTTTACCAATTTTTGATTTGTAGATTTTAGTGCAATGTAATCAACAAAGGCAAAAGGTTCAGCACCTGTACAAATAATATCATTTACGTTCATTGCAACGCAATCTATACCTATAGTGTCAAAGCGTTTTAACTTCTGGCATATAAGTACTTTCGTACCTACTCCATCGCTATGCAATGCTAATATTATATTATCTAGTTTAACTAACCCAGAATAATGACCAAACCCATTTAATACTTCTCCGATCCTTTGAAATGAATGAGATTTTATAATACTTTTACCTATATCTCTTTGAACCGAATGTATTTTATGTAAATTCACTCCAGCTTTACTATATGAATTTATTTGCTTCGATGGCAACTATAGAAATAATTAAATTATAATACAAATAAAAATTTTCTATTAACAGATAAATTTTATCGACTACAATATAATGTATGTTTTGATTAAATAACTATATAGATTTAATATATTTTTTTGAATGTTTACTGGTAAAAAACACATCTATTAAACTTAGAATCAAATTCGTTAGCAATTCATTAGTTTTTTAAAATATTTTATTTAGTTTTGAAATAGACCAATTAATCTTAATACATGGAAGATTTCAGAGGTTTTCTATTTATACTAGGATACCTTTTGATTGTTTCATATATATGAAAATTATATGAAATACTGCCTGGAATTTTCACTTTCAATACAGAAAGATGAATATGAAGTTTATAATATTTTTGACCCTATTTGAAGAGATTATTCAGCAACAATCATTTCATAGGGTATAATTATATATATTCCATGAATTGATTATAAACTGATTAAATACAAAATATTGATAGAAAGTGTTGATCTCCAAAATATATGACTGTTTTAATCTATTATGAAATATATTTCTTAATCAAGAAAACTATCGTGAGATTTTTCAATATAGACACAAAACTAAACTGTTTATTTATAAATATCAATAAAGTTTTAAGTATAGGTCTTACATCGGAAAAGAGAAATGAATAAAGAAATTACAATAACGTTTAATAAGATATTTCATTTGACTCTCTTGTCATTAAATAAACATAATATTTAATAAATTTTTTATTCATTTAATTAATGTTATATACTAAGATTTATCTTACTTTGGCGATGTATTTAATAACCATTATATTATTTTTATTTTAAGTTTGGATTTGGATATCACTCTTCAAAGAATTTCGAAGTTTATAGAAAACGAAGTTAAAAGATCAAATACTACAGGTGTAGTATTAGGTTTGAGTGGAGGAATTGATTCTACTGTCGCCCTTTATTTAGCAACTAGATCAATAGACACTAATAATATTTTAGGTTTAGTTATGCCTGATTCAACTGTTACTTCTCCAGTAGATGTTGAAGATGCTAAATCCATATCAAGCATACTTAATATACGTCACCTTATATTGGATATAAATGGTATTAAACAAATCTATAAAAAACTCCTACCAGAAAATACTTTATCGACAGCGAATCTAGTCGCGAGAATCCGAATGAATATTATTTATTACTACGCAAATCTTCATAATTTACTTGTTATAGGAACATCTGATAAAAGTGAATTAAAAATAGGCTATTTTACAAAATTTGGTGATGGTTCAGCTGATATTCTACCATTAGGTGATCTTTATAAAAGCGAAGTGAGAAAATTGGCGAATTACCTAAATGTTCCTCATTCAATAATACAAAAAAAAAGTAGTCCTGCTTTGTGGCAAGGACAAACCGCTGAAAATGAAATAGGTATGGAATATTCTAAAATTGATAACATTTTGAAATTTCTTGAAAATGAAAATATTACACAAGAAACACAATTTAATTATACTATCCCAACAGAAAATGGATTTAATACGGAAGATTTAACATTCGTACTAAATTTAATTTCGAAATCTGAGCATAAAAGGAATATGCCAAAAATCTGTTTCCTGAAAGATAATTTGTAGATTGCCTACAAAATCTACATAATTATTTTGACCATCTGAATTTGATAAACTATAAGTAGATTACTTTAAGTAGGTCATTTGGATCTTTCATTTCTATGGTCTCTGGAAGAGACATTCGTTTAAATAGAATTACCAAGAATGGAAAAATGGTATGTATTCCTATGGATCATGGAATGACAGATGGTCCTATAAAAGGCTTGGAAAATACTCATGATCTGATTTATCAATGCGAAAAATCGGGTTTGACTTCAGTAATCATTAATAAAGGTATTCTAAAGTCATTACCAAGACCAGTCAATATCGGGTTAATTACTCATCTCTCAGCTAGTACTTCATTAGGCCCTCAACCAAATAAAAAGGTCCTGATGGGAAATGTTGAGGATTCTATTCGTCTAGGTACTGATGCAGTCTCTGTTCATATAAATATAGGTGCTAAAGAGGAGCCTGAAATGCTGGAAATCCTAGGAATGATTTCCGATGAGTGTCAAAATTGGAATATTCCTTTATTAGCTATGATGTATCCACGAGGTGAAAACGTGAAGAATCCATATGATCCAAACATCGTTGCTCATGTTACTAGGATAGGAGCAGAGGCAGGGGCAGATATAGTAAAATCTGTATACACAGGTGATCTAGACTCTTTTAAATCTGTCATAAAGGCTTGTCCGGTACCTGTAGTAATAGCTGGTGGTCCTAAAGCTAAAACTGATAAGGATATACTCGAAATGTGTTGGAATGCCATAAGAGCAGGTGCTAAAGGTGTCACTTTTGGTAGGAATATTTTTCAACATCGTAATCCACCAGCTATAGTAAAGGCATTATATGAAATTATTATTAACGGAAAAAACCCTAATGAGGTAACCAATTTACTTGGAAAAAAAAAATAGAAAAGAACTCATAATTAAACCAATAGTAAAAGACTCGAATCTTAAACAATTCATAGATACACTACATAGAATTGATTTTTTGTATATTAACCCATCATCTACGAATGTAAAAAATTTTAAGACTATTTATGAGTCTAATCTTGCAGATATAATAATATGCCATTCACATGATGATTTAATGAAGTATAAAAAATCTGGCCGTTCATTGGCATACTATAAAAAGGTTATTTCAAATAAAGACATCGCCGATCTAAAAAATGCTGAATCATTAGGAGCAAAATACGTTATAATAGATACTTCAGATTGGAAAATAATCCCATTAGAAAATATCATCGCAGATCTACATAATACTAATACAAAGATACTTGCTACAGCTAAAAATTCAGACGAGGTGAAAACGATGTTCTCTGTCTTGGAATTAGGAGTTGATGGAGTAATATTATCAACAGATGATGTAAAAGAGATAGAAAGATCCCAAAATTACCTTGAAAAAAGAACCTTCTCTATAAAAACATGTAAAATAGTTGAAGTGAAAGATGCAGGAGTAGGGGAGAGAGTTTGCGTAGATACCGTTTCAATGCTAGAACAAGGAGAAGGAATGTTGATAGGAAGTAAATCTAATTTTATGTTTATATTACATAATGAGTCAGCTGGATCTTCTTTTACTTCACCACGACCATTTAGAATCAACGCTGGCGCAGTTTATTGCTATACCATTCTTCCTGATGGGAAAACTAAATACCTTTCTGAATTAGAATCAGGAACAGAAGTTCTAATTGTGGATATAAAGGGCAATTCACGAAGTGTAGCGGTAGGTAGATGTAAAATTGAAACCAGGCCATTGAAGTTAGTAAAGGCAGTTTGTGATGGAATTGAAGGCACTGTAATAGTACAAAATGCTGAAACTATTCAATTTATTACGGAAAATGGGGATTTACTTCCTGTAACTTCTGCCAAGCAAGGTGATAAGGTATTGGGGTTTTTTAAAAATGCAAGTGGTAGACACTTTGGTATAGAAGTAAATGAATATATTTTAGAGAAATAGATCCTTCAATGATTTAGCCTTTTTTCGGATAAAAGTTAAGCCAGATTAAGAATGTTATGATAATTATAAGATAAAATTTATTTATCTTCTGGTTGATTATTTTAAAGTATTCTGGATATTGATACGGATCACATTTTTTATCATGCGTTCGACGACTTTTGGTGATAAAATTTTATCAGGAGACTGTAAAGACATAATTTCTAGACTACCTTCTAATTCAGTACAGTTAACTATTACTTCTCCTCCTTATAGGAATGCTATTGATTATAATACACATATTTCAAAGCCTGGATCATATTATAGAGGGAAAAGCAACATTGAAACAAAAGAATATCTCAATGAGATGATTGAAATTTTTAATGATAAGGTTTTCAAGGTTACAAAGGAAGGAGGATATTGTTGTATCGTTATTGCAAATGAAGTAGTAAATGGCACACTTTTACCACTTCCCCATATGGTTTTATCTCAATTAGTTGAACCATTTGGAAAATGGAATCTACATGAAGAAATAATTTGGCATAAAGTAACTGGAGGAACTAATCGATACGGTTCATTTGTAATCAATCCTTATCCAAAATATTTTAGAGCAAATATCATGCATGAGTTCATATTAGTTCTGCGTAAAGGAAACGTAAAAAGTGGGAGAACAGAAAGAAAAGAAACACTCCCTGCAACTCACGAAGAATGGACAAAAGAAATAGCTAATTCTATATGGCATATAGCTCCAATTCCTCCAGGTTACATAGATCATCCGTGTCCCTTTCCTGAAGAGATTCCCTACAGACTAATGAAGCTATATTCTTATGAGGGAGATACAGTTCTAGACCCATTTAACGGAAGTGGCCAAACTACCAAAATAGCCTTTCATTTAGAACGTCATTTTATCGGCGTTGATATAATAAATGACTATGTCAAATTGGCTCGTTCTCGTTTGAGCGAGCCAATACATATTAGATCTGAAGCGCTAATAGCTAATTGGAAAAAGATCCCATCACATCATAACATATAAAAAAATTTAAAATATTGACTGAGATCTACTATATTATCTTAGTCTAGTCATTGGAGAAAGTTAACCATATTATTACAATTACTAGGAAAGAACCAAGAAATATTTCTAAATCTCTAAATAATATATATTTTTATATTATTTCTTAATGTCAAAAATATGTGTTTCTTTACCTGCAACAAGTCTACAGAAATTAGAATTTCTAATAAAAAATTCATTAGAAATATCTGATTTTTTTGAAATACGTTTTGACTATTTAAATAAGTCAGAGATTCTTACTTCAATGAACACTGTTGAGTCAATTAAATCAAGATCAATTTTTACCCTTCGTTCAAAAAAGGATCGAGGATATTTTTCTGGAAGTGAGATGGAAAGAATTGAATTACTGAAATTTTTATTTGATTCTAATCCACTTTACATAGATATAGAGCTCTCAACAATCAGAGCTGATCCATCTCTTTTCGATTATATTAAAAGTGATAAAAAAAAATTATTGTTGTCATGGCACGATTTCGAAAATACGCCAAAAGATAATGAACTAGAAGAAAAGATCGAAGAAATGATTTCATTCACCAATACAATCAAATTGGTAACTATGGCAAAAAATTCACTCGATGCACTTAGATTATTGAATCTCTATCATAAATTTCCTAATGTTAATTTGATCTCATTTGCAATGGGAGATGCTGGAATACTATCACGAATATTATGTACCTTAGTTGGTAATGCTCCTTTTTCCTATGCCTCCTTAGAAACAACAACAGCGCCTGGTCAACTTTCCGCAAAGCAAATGAGAGAGATATATGATAGGATTGAAAGACATTTCTCAGGCAATGTCCACAAATGTTAAATTATATTGTGTAATCGGAGATCCTATAGATCATTCTCTATCTCCACTTATACAGAATTCAGCGTTTAATACTCTAAAGATTAACAGCACCTACATCTCCTATCGTGTTCCCAAATATGAATTAAAAGATGGAATTGAGATATTAAGGTCTCTAAATATAGCTGGGTTTAACGTAACCATTCCTCATAAAATCGAGATTATGAAATATTTAGACAAACTAGATGAGACTGCTATCCGGACTGGAGCAGTTAACACTGTACAAAATCTAGAAGGTAAATTTATAGGATATAATACTGATGTTTATGGCTTTATACAACCACTCCATAAACGCAATATTGATTTTACAGATATGAAAATATTACTTTTAGGTGCTGGTGGTTCAGCCTATGCAATAGTTACAGGTCTGTCATGCGAGAGAGGAATATCAGAGTTGACAATAGTAAATAGGTCGAAATCAAGGGGTATGGAATTAGTTAAACATGGTTCTAATTTGGGCTTAAATTGTAATTTCCAACAATTACTTAATTTACCACAGGTTACCTCTCATTTCAATCTTATAATTAATGCTACTTCTATAGGTCTTCATAATGAAATTAGCCCGATACCCTATAAATTCATTAAAAAGAATTCGATTGTTTATGAATTAGTTTATAGACCAATTTATACAAATTTAGTAGTTAATGCAAAGAAGGTTGATGCTAGAATTGTGTACGGATATGAAATGCTCATTGAACAAGGTGCAAAGGCATTCGAGATATGGACAGGTCGGAAAGCACCTATAAAAAAGATGGAACGATCTTTATTTGGTGTATTTGGAGAACCAAGATGATTTCAACCTCTTGTCAAGCTACTGTTCATGGAGCGGTTTCTATAGTAAATGCTATAGCGACTGGAAAAGGAGCTGCGCTGGGAATATCTCTTCAAACTACTGCAACATTGAAATTAAAACAAGGTCAAGGACGACTTATTTTCCAAAAAAAAAATAATACATTATTTAGTTACATAATTAATAGTACAATACCTAAAAAAATAAGACAAGAAAATGATATTTATTTGTCAATTAAATCAGACATACCAATAGGGGTAGGCCTTAAAAGTTCCAGTGCTGTATCTTCAGCCGTCTCTCTTGCGTGTTACGCTATCCTAAGTGATCATTTCAATGATTTTGATATATTGAACACAGCCGTAGAATCTTCTAAGTTAGCTAATGTTTCTATTACTGGAGCTTTTGATGATTCCACTGCTTGTTATTTCGGAGGATTCGTCATGACAGATAATAATTCCAACATACTGATAAAAAGAGAACCTGCAAGGGAAAACATTCGTATAATTATACTTATACCAGTGAAAACGGAACGTAATAATGTATTGAGATTATTGCATTTTCCTGAACTTTTCAATAAAGCATTTGAATTAGCAAAACAGGATTACTTGACAGCAATGAAGTTAAATGGAATAATGGTATCGTCTATAATGTCCTATAATTATGAACCAATTTTAACATCTATTGAAAATGGTGCTCTTTCTGCTTCTGTTTCTGGGAATGGTCCTTCAATAGCAATAATTGTCAATGAAAAAGATACTGATAAGATTAAGTTAGATTTGGAGCGTTACGGTAAAGTTTTTGTCTGCAATATAAATAATAAGAAGGCTACGGTTGAGAAAATCGTTGGTTAATGTAAAAATATTTAATTCTAAACTGGAAGGAAATATCAGATGTCCTCCTAGTAAAAGTTATACTCATCGGGCTATTGCTATTGCTTCTCTAACTACTGAGAATTCGATCATAAAAAATCCGCTTATAAGTAGAGACACCTTAGCAACTATTCTTGCATGTAAAATGCTTGGTGCAACAATTGAAGAATCGTTTCAGTCTTTATTGGTTATTGGAAAAGAATCGTTTGACGTACCAAATGATATAATTAATGCAGAAAATTCTGGAACTACAATCAGAATTATATCCTCTATGTCTGCATTAGTTAGAAAGGGATACACCATCTTAACTGGAGATGAAAGCCTACGAAAAAGACCCATGATGCCCATAATATCTGCTTTGAATCAGCTTGGTGTCGAATGTTTTTCCACTAATGAAAAGGGAACTCCTCCTCTAGTAATAAAAGGAGGAGGAATCTCAGGTGGAAAAGTCAACATTGATGGAAATATCTCTAGTCAATTTATCTCTTCGCTCCTGATATCCGGTATTTTTGCTCGCTCTCAGGTAATTTTGAATGTCAACGGAAAACAAGTTTCTACTCCTTATATTGAAGCCACCATAGAGACAATGAAAAATTTTGGAGTTAAAATAGAGCATAATGTAGACTATTCCGAATATATTATTCCTCAGACCAACTATAAAGGAACATTATTTAATGTTCCAGCCGATTTTTCAGCTGTAGCACTTATGATCTCAGCAGGATTATTATGCGGGAAAAAAATCACTATAGGAAACTTAAATTTTGAATATCCACAAGGCGATAAACAGATTATAGATTTAGTCAAAAAAATGGGAGCAGATATAAGAGTAAATAATGAAAAGGGAGAAATAACAGTACTAGGTTCAAACGAATTAAAAGGAATAGAATGTGATTTAAGTAATACTCCGGATCTCCTTCCTGCAATATCAATATTAGCATTAAAATCTACATCACCTATCAAAATATATGGCATATCCCATGCAAGACTGAAAGAAACAGACAGGGTATCTGTTATCGCTTCTGAATTGAGGAAATTAGGAGTAAGTGTTTCTGATAACCGCGATGAAATGGTTATTTATCCAATCAGACAAATAAAAAATGCTATGCTCGATTCTCACAATGATCATAGATTATTTATGGCCTTTACAATAGCTGCCCTTCTTACAGAGAAATCTATAGTTAAAGGAGCAGAATCAGTAGATGTATCCTATCCTGTTTTTCTACGTGATTTGAAAATTTTAGGTGCAAAAATTGACCTACCCTAACGAAAACGATAATTTGTTTTTCTAAAAATTGAAGTTTTAGATTTAAAAGTCATTATATATAGCCATCAATTAGAAATGGGTATTATGGTGGGGAATAGCCTAGGTGAACGTTTTGTTGTTACAAGCTTCGGTGAAAGCCATGGAAAATGTGTGGGGGCTATACTTGATGGATGTCCGGCAGGATTGCCATTAACAGAATCTGATATACAGCCAAATTTAGATCTCCGAAAACCTGGACAATCAATTATAACTTCTCAAAGGAAAGAAGAAGATAAAGTTGAAATCTTTTCGGGTACTTTTAATGGTTTTACCACTGGTGCACCTATTTGTATGATTATCTGGAACAAAGATTCTGATTCTACACCATATGATAAAATCAAAACAATACCTAGGCCTAGTCATTCAGATTATCCGGCTATGTTAAAATACGGTGGATATTCCGATTATAGAGGAAGTGGGAGATTTTCTGGTAGGCTTACGGCTAGTTATGTTATGGCTGGTTCAGTGAGTAAAAAACTGCTAAAGAAGACACTAGGAATAGAGACTATTGCTTATACTATAGAAATAGGTGGAATAAAATCTAATAAGGTGTCATTTAATATCGCAAAAAAATATCGATATTCTAACGATGTGAGATGTCCCGATTTAGAGATTGCAGAAAAAATGAAAGAGGCAATTATCTCATCTCGGAGATCAGGAGATTCAATTGGTGGAATAATTGAATGTGTTAGCATGGGTCTCCCAGTAGGATTAGGAGAACCCGTTTTTTCATCACTTGAATCTGACATTAGCAAGGCGCTATTTAGTATACCTGCTGTAAAAGCGGTAGAGTTTGGCTCTGGATTTGAAGGTAGTAGATTATCAGGTTCGGAAAACAATGATGTATTTATTAATAAAAACGGCCGTATTGTTACAGTCACTAATAATTCTGGAGGTATCCTAGGAGGATTATCTGACGGTATGCCTTTAGTTATTAGAATTGGTTTTAAACCTGCTGCGTCAATTGCAAAGACGCAAAGAACCCTAGATTTCGATAAAAATCAAATTGTTGATCTTAAGGTTCCCGGAAGACATGATCCATGCGTAGTTCCGAGAGCTCCTCCCGTCGTAGAGAATTTAGTCTCGATAACCCTGACAGATCATGCTATAAAATGTGGATTTATTCCCAATGTATTAAAAGGTGATTAAATGAATAATTCGAAAGAACTACAGAAACTACGAACTGAAATGAAGAGTATTACTGGTGACATAATTCAATTAGTACATACTAGAATGGAAATAGCAAAAAAAATTGGAGCGATCAAACAAAATCTTTCAATTGATGTGGAGGATGAAAATGTCGAGAATGATATTAAAGAGTCTATAATCAAACTTGCCGGCAACCTAGGCATGGACGTAGAATTGTCTGGTAAATTATTGAATTTACTATTGGTGGAATCAATCAGACTTCAAAATAATCGAGTTGACTTTCAAACAATATCACCACATGTTGCTATTTTCATGAAAGCAAAAGAGATGGAAAAAAAAGGTAAAAAAATTCTCCATTTGGAAGTGGGGGAACCAGATTTCCCTCCTCCAATATCTGTGAAAAAAGAACTTTCGCAAATATATATGAGTAAAAGATATCATTATACAGAAATTACCGGAATCCCAAAACTTCGTGCAACAATTGCTGAAAAAGTAGGATACGGAGTCAATTCCGATCAAGTAATTGTTACTCCAGGAGGTAGATTTGCAGTATTTTGTGCTATAACTTCTCTTTTAAAACCTGGTGATGAATTAATTAATATTGAACCAACATGGCCTGCATATAAAGAATGCGCAGATTTGATCGGTGTAAAAACAAGAACATTAAAGACTTCATTGGAAGAACAATGGAATCCTAATATCTCTAAACTTGAAAACCTAATTACTATTAATACTAAAATGCTAGTAATCAATTATCCCAATAATCCAACCGGTAAAATTCTACCACAAAATATACTTGAAAAGATAATATCACTAGTAAAAGACCATAAATTATTCTTATTAAGTGATGAAGTCTATTCTGATTATTCATTTGTAGATTTTAATAGTGTCTTACAAAATGAATACGACAAAAAAATAATGATCTCTTCCTTCTCGAAAACTTATGGTATGACTGGATTTAGGGTAGGATATGGAATTTCTAACAAAGATATAATTACTAAAATGAAAGGAATTCAGGCAACCTCGATTACATCTGTTGCAGAACCCATGCAATATTGTGCCATGGCTGCGGTAGGAAACAATATTCGACCGAATGTGAATTTAATCAAATCACGTATTGATTTAATATGTAAAAGAATTCAAAAAATGAAAACAAAATTTTTATACCCTGATGGTGCGATGTATGTTTATCCTGAGATCATTTCAGATATTTATACTTCTGATATATCTCTAGTGGAAAAACTATTGGAAAACAACGTAGCTATCGCACCTGGAAGTGGGTTCGGTGCCAATTATAAGCAATTCATACGAATATCTGCATGTCAAACAGAAGAAGTTCTCAATAAGGGGTTAGATATAATAGAAAATATTCTTAAATAAGGATAAAATCAAATGAAAGAGATTTCAATAATTGGCGCTGGTGGTAGAATGGGATCTTGGTTCATAAAATACTTCTCTAACAGAAAAGATATAATAATAAAGGTCTACGACATTGATACTTTTTCGTTAAAAGGTTCATCAAATCTAATCGTGGAATACACAATTAAAGATTGTGTTAAATCCTCTGATATAGTAATTCTTTGTGTACCTTTGAAAGTCATTCCAAAATTGATCAAAAAATGTTCAAAACTAATGAAACCCAAATCTATATTAATAGAAATATCATCAATAAAAATTAAATCGTTTGATGAACTAATGAATATTAATAATCAAATCGTTCCTATTTGTATACATCCTATGTTTGGTCCAGGAGCATCAATTCTAAAAAAATTGAAGATAATAATCATTCCTATCAGGGATCGCAAAAAAGAAATGCAGATAGTTGAAAAAATATTTCCACGATCTCAAATCCTTGAAGTTAAAAATGTTAACATACACGATCATATAATGGCAATAGTTTTAGGTCTTACATATTATATCAATATAATTTTTATTAATACTTTACACAATGAAAATTATTCTGATTTATTGGCTTTAGGAGGAACATCCTTTAAAATCCAATCTGTTATATCCGAAAGTATTTTAAATGACGAACCAGACTTAATTTGCTCTCTTCTTTTTGACAATCATTTTTTTAAAAAAGAACTTGTAACATTTAACAAAAGTATAAGCAAATATAATGAGTTAATAAATAACAAAAATAAAAAAAAATTTTTAGAGAATTTAAATAATTTAAAAGACTCAATTAAGAGATTTCAAGATTTAGATGTTTCCTATAGTAAGATGTATAAATTTATGAATATCTTGGAAAATTATAAATGAGTTACTTATTAAGCGCTAATTTTTTCTTATCTTTAAAGTTTATAGAATCTAATGGTTTTATCTACCAAATCTAACTAATTCATAATATAAGGGAAATATAATAACTTGATTCGATTATCCTTTCATTAAAGTAACTACACTTTTAGTTACATTAGATGGTCTACACTTCATATGTTTATTAGTCTTAGGTTAGCGGCTAATTATGTATCTTATTTGGTATAATAAATAATAACCCTAAAAAAAATCTATATTATTTATATAGTTTCTTTGTTCGATCAATCAACTAATAGAATATAATTATTTTAGTCAAATGTTAAAGTATATGCGATATATCAATATAAGAGTTCTTAAATTCCAACTCTTCAAGATTCTTAATTTATAAATGAATTTATCAAATTCTTTCATGGAATTTGTTTGTATCCTTATAATTGAGATACCATTACGATTTAATCATTTTCAATTCGGTTTTTAGATTTTCCTTTTTTTTCATTAAGATTTCCAGTTTGTCATAGAAAATGATTCAAGCTTAAATGTCAAAGTTAAATATTTTGGCATATTAAAAGAAGTTATATCATCTTGGCACGTGATTTTAGAAATTTATTAATATTATCATTTTTATTTAACTTATTAAAAAATGAATTCTATCTGGATTATCCAATTCCTATTCTTTATACCATTAATAATTTCTTTTAATAATGCTGATGGACATGGGCTTAGTACAGATATCTCCAATCCAATTGACATACTGGATAAAAAAATTGTTGTAGAAACAACACTGGAACCTCCATATGTTAATTCCTCTTTAGATTTTACTGATTCAAAATTTTTCTTGAGAATTTATGACAAGTTGACTAATCAAACAGTCTCTAATGTGGATTATGATATAAAAATTTTATCTGACAAGGAACTACTCTTGAATCTGTGTATTAGATCTAGCAACGGATTTTTCACTTCCAAACTTGTTCCATTAAACCAGACTGGGACTATTATTTCCAATAATACTAATCAATTAAATTCTAAAGATTGTATAAATAATATTTCACAAAATGATAGATTTGAAATACGGAGTAAAATTCTATCGCACGGAGGTTTATATCATTTATCTGTTACGTTGAAAAAAACAAGTGAAGAATTATTATTACAAAAAGATATGGTAGTCGATTTGTTCGTAAGTATAGGGGAAGATCATTACTTCAACATGCAAGAATCGAGTAAAAAAAATACTATTACTATTAAAAGTTATTATGATTCTTTGAGAGATATTAACTATCATAGGGAAAATAATACATTATCATTTAACATGCCATTTAATTGGAATCAAACTTACATACAACAAATGGATTACCTACATATTGAAGTTGCATTACCAAAATTACTAGAAATTTTTAATACTAATAATTACGGGGGTATGGTATTTGGCAAGAATCTTCCAAAAAGATCTCTGGTTATAGATGATTATTCAGATTTAAATTCACGAATTATTCATTTAGTTTTGAATAAAGATCAACTGGATCAATTGTCTCGACAAATCTCCCAAAATAACAATATAACTAATAACCAAATTCTTACGCCATTTAAATTATATACTATAGACGAACCACAATTTCCATTAGATATTTTGACATCTACCGAAAAATTTTTATTTCAAATTTCTTGGAATCCATCAATAATAACTCCATCTACTCCGATTAATTTTATCA
This sequence comes from Nitrososphaeraceae archaeon, assembly GCA_042138015.1. Lineage (GTDB taxonomy): Archaea > Thermoproteota > Nitrososphaeria > Nitrososphaerales > Nitrososphaeraceae > TH1177. Next base: position 75,680 of record JBHIVA010000001.1, read on the forward strand.
TGAATTTACAAAATCCTAAAACAGGGGATTTAGAACGACATTCTAGTTTTGATTTTGTTATAATGGATAAGGATAAAATAATTTATAGAGAAAATCTTAAATCCCATTTTGGAGCTTTTGCATTTGAATATTCTTTTCCTAAAGATATTTCTAATAATCCTAAACTTATAATCGACAAAATAAACGGAGATAATGAGAATGCTGTCTTAAACTTATATATCAACTAACGAATTATTATTTAATTTGTAACTAATACTGCTTGTTCTGTCAAAAAATTTATTAATATCTTTTCATTAATAAAATCATTATCAAATTTTCTTATGAATGATTCAATTTTTTTCCTATTATGTTCTTTATTTAGTAATATTTTATCATCAGATGGTCCAAACAACACGTCAACTCTTTTTTTTATTTTATAGGTATCGAATATGTCAATATTAATGGCAATAAGAATATTATAACTATCCTCTTTTATTCCTCCTATTTTTAAGGCATTTCCAATGTTATTCGTTCCAATAATACGCATTAGGAAATCTATTTCAATTTTTTTTGCGGCCATAATAGATCTTTCTTCTGCAAAAAGTGATATTTTTAAAACTTCTATTATGTGATCTAAATTACAGAAAGAATCTATATTGATTATCTGGACTTTAGAATCTAAAAATTCTTTTCTTAATTCTTCTATTGTTTGTCTATAATTTATATGATTAATAGCGAGGAAAGGATGAAAGTATATAAACCTTCCTTTAATTTTTTTAAAAATCATTTTATTATATATCGGTTATACTTAACCGCCATGAACAATTGTTACTAGAGTGAGTTTATCTCCATCTCTTGCAATTGCATCATCTCCACCTAATACATTTGAATCTATCCCATTAATGGATATCAAAATATTATTTGAATCTATGATCTTGTTATTTTTAGACTTAATTTTTAAAAATTCTAATACTTCACTTATTGTCATCTGAGACTTATTGACAATTAAGATATTTTCGCCAATAGCATATCTCAGTCCACCTAACAAGTTAAGTGTTATCAACTTAATGTATCTTCAGATTGACTCTCAGTTTGTGAGTTCTTTTCTTTATCTACATCTTTTCTTAATTTGGATGTAATGTATCCAGCCACCTTATTTCTCAAAATCTTGGATCGAACTGTAGCAATGTCCGAAATCATCTTTTTATTCTCATCAAAATTAATGGTAAATTTATTTGGATATCTGTCCAACAATTCATTAGATAATCTCTTTATCCTGTTCATATATTGATCAATACAGAAATAATTTTACTTATTTTATCTTTGTGATTCTCATCTTTTTCATCTTATTTTTTATTTGTAAAATATTATTTATTTGATTATGCTTTATTGAAATAATCATTTCTACAATAAACCTTAATTAGTTGATTAGCAAGTAAATTGCAATATGTTTTACTAAGATTTCTCCTCTTCCTATATATCTGTCTGGAAACATACAAATATACTTCTTTAATATTAATTTTTATTATCTTGAATCCTATAAATTCATAACAAAACTATTAGACACCCTATTTATATGCCATCTAAAATAAGGGTTAAGCTTTCCACCAATCAAATCCTATGAATTCAACATTCTTTTCTTTCATCTTAGGTATGGCTATTACAAATTGTTTTTTAACCGTAGTAGCTAATCTTCCACACAAGACTATATTTGTAGCGGATATTATTTCTTCTTTATTAGATACCTGTACAAGAAAAGGAGCGTGATCAAGTCCGGGACCTTGTTCATAGACTGCAAAATCACACCCGAATTTTATTCCAGGAGATACTACGTATCCTTTATCTCTCAAGTTCTGAAATACAATATACTTTATATCAAACCTATCATATTGTTTTCTGCATATTTCCTTTATAAATTTGACAGGTACTAATTTATTCTTAGACATTACATTAAGTTTTCCTCTTTGGATAAGGTAATAACTCTCTACTAAATCTAATATTAAAGGAGATTCAAAATTAATACCTTTAGGTTTTGGAATTCCTAAAGGTTTTCCATAATATCCATTACCAAAGAGCATTTTAGAATCCTCTAGATTCCAAACAATCACACGGTTTTCGATTAATTCCCCTAAGATTTTTTTTATTTTCATTCTTTTATCGACTTCTAGACTAATAGTCAAAAACTCATTTAGTTTTAACGTTTATCTCCTGTTCTTTCAATTACTTCAATCTTCCTTTTATGTACTGTAATATATTTTAGCTTAGATTCCTTAAAGTAATGCGTTATTTTATTTCCAAGATGAAAAACAATGTGCTGTTTTAATGTTCGTATAAAACATAATTCACTACTTGATTTAGGATTAATTCTTATTAGTCTGGCCATATCAATCAACTTGGGAATAAAATTCCTCACCTCCTCTATTAATGTTTTAATATCTCCTTTCTGGAACTTTTGATACAGAAAATTGCGAATGTTGCAGATGTGGAAGTAATATTAAATACATGCCAACGACGATTATTATAATTTTTTTCTCGTTAGTGATTTTTTATTTAAATTAATAGCTAATCAATCACATAGAATGGAATTTTTTTGAATTTTTCTATACTATGAGTATTCTTATATGTCTTAAGAAATTAACTCTGAATTATGCCTTTCTATCATTCTTGATATATTGCTTCCAAAATTCTTATTCTACAAATTTGATATATACACATCTTATAGTTTCGATTACAAAATTTAGCATTGATAGTAAATCATTATTTTAAAATGTAAATTGATTATCATTTGTCTATTTTTTTAGGGACATAAATAGAATATAATTCGGCTAATTAGGTAATATTAATTATTAACAATATTTTCTCTTATTTCTATCATGTCTCTTAACACTGCACTTGCAGTCTCTATTCCACCAGCCCCTCTACCTATTATAGTTTGATCTCCTGAATATTCCAAGGAAAAAGTAACAGCATTCAAGGTTCCATTTACACATATAGGATCTAATTTTGAAACTTGTATAGGTCTTACTGATAAGTGTTTATTTTCACAACTTGCTATTAATTTAATTGAATTTCCTCTTTTTTCAGAATCTATAACTTCGTTTGTATTCACCTTAGAAATGCCATTTCTTTCCACATCGTCTAAGGTAACTTTCATATCCATCAACCAATTAGACATTATAACTAACTTTGCAGCAGCGTCAAGACCATCAATATCTAATGCAGGTGAGGTTTCAGCATATCCTTTCGTCTGTGCGTCGCTTAAAGCTTCAGTAAAAGATAATCTTTCTTCCATCTTGGATAGAATGTAATTAGTTGTTCCATTTAATATTCCTCTAAAAGAAACAATTCTGTCACCTTTAAGACATCTTTTAGCAAATTCTAAAATAGGTGTCCCCCCACCGACTGTTCCACTGAACCTAAAAAATATTCCATTAAAGTTTGCTAATTCTATTAATGAAGGAAAGGCGACAGAAAGTGGGCCCTTATTCACAGTAATTACATTTTTTCCTGATTTCATGGCTGCAATTATGTGAGATAGACCTGGTTCTCCGTTTTCTAGGTTTGTGGGGGTTAACTCTAAAACAATTTCTGCATCTACAGATTCAATAATTTGTAAAGCATCCTGTTGTTTTTGATTGCTATCATATACTCCCACAGTATGTTTATTTTTTTTTACTTCTAACAATTTCTGAAGGTCAAGGCCAGATTGATTGACTATTGATCCTTTATTATCAACACATGCTACAATTCTGGGTTTGATTCCATATTGATTGTATAAATCTACTGATTTAGATAAGAGAAGCTTTGTAAAATTTTGACCAACTACTCCATACCCTATAATTATAATCCTCATTTCTAAATATTATTATCATTAATTACAATGTACTTATAATTTTATAATAATCTAAAGACATTCTAGAAGCAAATAGATTATGGGGACTGGACTTTTAATTAATAATTTAGGTACTTTTTTTGATTTTTCCAACAATATTAAATAATATATTTCATTTTAGTTATCTCAATTGGATAAAGTTCTAATCGTGATGTTGTATACCTTCAACAAAATCAGAATTAGTGACAAAATATGGATTAGTGTAGAGAATTGTTAGATATTATAATTATATTGGTTCTCATTGGATTGGGAGGAGGTGTTTTAGGAGGATTAATAGGAGTAGGAGGTGGAATAATAATGACTCCAGCTCTGGCATTTATGGGATTTCCTCCATATGTAATAGCTAGCTCAAGTCTCCTAGCAGTAACAGCAACTAGTTTATCATCCAATTTAACTTTTATAAAAAAAAAATATATCAATTATTCACTAGGTTTAAAATTGGGTGTTCCTGCTATTCCCGGATCCATATTAGGAGGATTTCTAACAACAGATACATCCTTAGATTTGTTCAAAATATTATTTGCAGTATTATTAGTACTAGTAGGAATTTATATCATTTTTAAAAATAGAATATTTAATAAATCAAATTTCAAAGTTCCAAAAAAATTTTTTTATCCTTTATTTATAATAGGAACATTTACTGCAGGAATAATTTCAAGTTTTTTTGGAATAGGAGGAGGAATAATTTTTGTACCTATCTTAGTGATCATTTTTCAAATGAAAATGATAAATGCTAGTCCGACCTCTCAGTTCGCTCTATTATTAAGCTCCAGTACAGGTCTTATAACCCATATTATTTTAGAAAACCCGGAATATATTTTTGGGATATCACTCGCTTCAGGATCTTTTGTAGGAGCACAGATCGGCTCAAAGTATTTGAATCGATTTAAAGAAGAATTATTAAGAAATATTTTCTCGATTTCTCTCGTTTTTGTTGCTATCAGTTTACTTCTTTCCTTATAGAAAATATTTTTTAATATTATTTTCTCCATTTATCAATAACTGATATTACAAAGTGTTCATCCCCTTTGCGACTTCTTTTAACCATTGAATCGTTTATCAAAATATCCTTTTTTTTTTATGATCTTGAGAACAAATATGCACTTCTAGCTCGTTTTCTTTAACGGATTGCTTACAGATATTACATTCAAGTAGAATTTTAACCATCTTTATATAACAAATATCTATTATTAATCATTTTTTATTTTGTTTTAAATTAATAAAAACCATTAACAAATCAAAGGGAACGTTGGGAAAAGTTAAAATCTACCCAAATTTTACAGTTTATAATCAGGATCAAGATTTAGAATGAAATATCCAAAAGTTGTTTTATCCGCAGATCGTACGTTAATGTCTCCATATAGAGGTATATCCTTAGCATCTTTTTTTGGATGTGCACCGGCTATTGATAATAATAGGACTAGGGAATCTTTTTGGTATTATATTCTTAGGAATCAAGTTACGCCTAGAGTGTTATTCGATTTTATTTGTAATCCTATAGGGGAGAATAACGGAATAGCAGATTATGCTCCTTATGGCTTACGCAAAGTCGAAGCTTCTCTTTTGAGAGACGGATACAAGGCTGAAGATGTGGTTGTAGCACATCCGGACTATATTGAAAAATTTATAGGCCCTGAAACTGAAGTAATAGGAACTTATGAAATGGACCCTCTAGGCATGGGACCGGTAACGATGACTTTTACATATGGCAGAAAAACAATGTCATATGATGAATTTTATAATAGGGAATTACATATGAAAATAAATTCTGCTAAACTTAAAAATGGAAGTAAGGCAAAAGTGGTGGTGGGTGCTTCTGGAACTTGGCAATATAATTATGATCCGGGAAAGATTGAAGAGTATGGTATCTATGGAATTGTAGAAGGGGATCTCGGTGGTATAGGTCCTGAAATAGATGGAGCAGGTGCAAGATTTTTTGATGCCCTTATAAACGGAGATTTAGAAACTGCAAACCCTTTTAAAAAAAGTGAATTTAAAGTTGAAATCAAAGAGTTTTCGAGAAATGATAGGAAATATCATGGAAGGTTTATTCATTATTCTGACGAACCATCGGTAGATGAAATTCCTAATATCGTCCACCCTAGTATGCATGGAATGATAGAGGTAATGAGGGGTTGTGGTAGGGGTTGCAAGTTTTGTGATGTAACTTTACGTCCTCTCAGATATTATCCAGTGGAAAAAGTACAGCAAGAAATAGAAATTAATATGAAGTATGGAGGTCTAAAAAATGCTTGGATACACAGTGATGATATTTTTGTCTATGGACTCAATCCGAGGACAACAAAGAATATGCAACCAAATAGAGAAGCAATAGAAGAACTGTTCAAAGGAATAATGGATACAGGAATTGAACATACAAATCCTACTCATGGTACCCTAGCAGGAGCAATAGCTGATGAAAGATTAATTCCAAATCTTTCTAAAATAATCAAGTCAAGCCCAGACAATTTTATAGGCATCCAATGTGGATTTGAAACAGGTAGTACTAGATTAATAGGAAAATATGCTGATAGAAAACTAGCCCCATTCAAACCATCTGAATGGCATTGGGTTGTAAAAGAAGGAGTAAAAACTTTTAATGAACATTATTGGGTTCCAGCATTTACCCTTATAATGGGACTTGATAATGACGAGACTATGGACGACAGTTGGGAAACCATAAGACTAATTCATGAATTGGAACAGGAACAACCTGATTCTAAATTTACAGTTACACCATTGACTTTTGTTCCTATAGGATTACTAGAAAAATCTAGTTTTTTTGATATCGGAAATACTATGGATCCAGGTAAGCTAGGAGTGATGTATAAAACTTGGCAACATAATTTTAAACATGGTATTCAAAAATTCATGTCAAAAGTAGGTAGAGACAATCCAATAAAAAATTTGTTTTTCTCAGGTTTAGCGAGGACATTAGGAGGTATCCCTTTGACTTCTATGGAAAAATTTGCTAGTAAACAAGGACCTGAACACGAAAGGGCAATAGCAAAAATCAAAGCCAAATATTGGTAAAATATTTATTGTAAAATTGTTTTAATTGAACTAGAGAAAAATTCTTATTTTTTGGATCCTGTATTGCGATTTTTTAATCTCATATTTTGGCTATGACATTTTCTACATCTGTCAGCTGAAATTGGATTTCTACCGCCGCATTTAAAACAGATTTTATAAAATAATCTTCTTTGTTGAGCAATTTGCTTTTTTACTGAATCAGTTATTGGCATAATATAGAAACAAAAGTTTGATTATTTGTATTTTTCTGTCAATTGAAGTGATTTACCATTTAGAAAATCATATTAGAGAATTGAAAGAACATACAAGTTTCGGTAGATTCATCCGTAAAACCCTTATATCCTTTATTGATTAAATTGTTTTAATAAATATTTTATGAATTAAATACTTTAAAATCTTTTTAATCTGAAATCAATGAATTTACTATATTTTTTGTGTAAAGTACAATTTATCTATAGATTATTATTTTTCCTTCCTTCTGTTAGAAACTGGTTATTACCTCAGAAGTAAAATAATATATATATGAACTAGTAATTTTCAAATCAAGGTGACATCTAAATTTATATATTATTAAAAAATTTTAACACGTTGATAATGATGTCATAAAAAAAGTTCAGGTTCTTTAATCATTCCATAAGGTTGATAACTTGTTGTTATTTTGTCTAATATAGTGATTGTATTATAAAAGAAAAATTTATTATTTGTCTAACTGGTATGCCTGGAGCCGGAAAAAGTACTGTAGCCACCGCGTTAGGGGAGGATGGTTTTATCACTTTAAACATGGGTGATTTTATAAGAAGAGAAGCAAAAAAACATAGTTTGGACCCGACTGACGAAAATCTGGGGTTCTTAATGCTAAAGTTAAGAAGAGAATTAGGTCCTGGTGCTGTAGCTATTCTAATTATTAATGAAATCATGAATAAATATAAAGATGACTGTTATTCTAAATTTGTTATAGATGGAATCAGAAGTGTTAATGAAATAGAACAATTAAAACAGATCGGAATTGTCAAAATTTTATCAATACACGGTTCAGTAATGACTAGGTTTAAACATTTAAGAGATAGAGGAAGAAGTGATGCGCCATCTTCTATTGAAGATTGTTTGATTAGAGATAAGAGAGAGCTGTCCGTTGGAGTCAGTGAAGCCATAGCTTTTGCAGATGAGATTATTTCTAATAATAAAATTACATTAAAACAATTAAAAGATGAAGCTCTGAAGATCGCCAGAAATTGGTCTTTATTATATAAAGACAATACAAGGAGCAAAACACAATGATTAAAAAATTTCCGTCTAACATTGATATAGAAATCAAGATTTTCGTTCCGATATTCCCATCAGAATCAGTTTCTAAAGTGAAAGAAGCAATTAACTTGGTAATGGGATCTAAAGTAGAATATAGAAATCATAGCAACAATTTGATATTAGGAATTACTAATAGAGTTGAATTATTGAATCGTACATATGATCAGGTTAGAAATAGAGCTGTTACATCGGTATTCCATAGACTTTTAATCTCTAATTTAAATAAAAATACTACATGGTTTTATATTAATAAACAAGCGGCTACAAAAGGATTGATTGTACTGGTAGAGAAGTTTCCAGAGGCACCACTTGGACCAATTAAAATATCTATTTCTAGTGAAAATATTTTAGAAGTTATTGACTGGCTTTCCATTGAATAAAGATAGGCTGATCTCAGATCTTATTATTTAACAAATAACATTTTATACTATACTACTTATAGGATTTTTATATAGATATCTCATATCTTTACATCAATAATACATTTTTTACAATCTGGTCTGTTAATTGTTTTGATTATCTAGAATTAGGGAATGAAATGAGCAAGAAATTGAGTACAAAATAGCATCTGATGGACAATCAATTTCAAATACATACATCTAATACCTATTTACCAATGCATACATCAGTAACCAAACTCATAGTTCATGATAACTTTAATATTGAGTTAAAAAAATAATAAGTATAATAACGAATTGAAGAAAATTTTGACAATTTAATTTAACCATTAGTAGGTTCTTAATAGACATATTAAAGAATCATGTACATAGTATTGATTTTATTTAATAAAGATTATACAAATCTAATTCAATATCAGTAAATTTCCTTGACTTAATGCCCTTAAAAAACTAGATAGATTTGTAGCTTGTATTCTAGAATTCTAAACACATTATAATCAACAAATAATTTTTATTATTTTTGTAAATTTTGTCTATTAAAGAAGCTTATAATTTAATTACTTAAACTTTTGAATTATGATATAATTAATTCATATCATTAAATTTTAAAATTTTCATAACTTTTTTACCCTCTTCAAAGTTATTTAATTGATCAATTATATCTCTATCTTTCACTACAAACTCGTTTCGGGGCTGCCCTTCCATCTCATATCTCAGAATTAACTCCCCTTTTAAAGGACTTTTATCTCTGATCTTATTTATTATTGGTGAAATGTGTAGTGCTATTATCTCCATAAAAAGTAATACTAATCTTTTATCATAATAAATCCGATCTTTTTTCTGATCCTTATCAAAATAGCATTCCACAACTTTTTTATCATTAAATTCAATATATTCTAATTTAAAATTATTCGATAAATTTAACGGATCTATGATCTTTTCTAAAGTGTCTATGATGAAAAAGCAAAAACTAAAAATTTTTTTAAAATCAATAAAATCAAAAAAGTCTATTAGTACGGTATTGATATTTCTTTTTTCGTTATTAGCTGAATAAAAAATTTTCAACAAATCATTTTTTTTGATATTTTCTTTTAATTCCTGTTTATTTATTGAATCAATCAGAGTTTTGCTTATATCGCTCTTTGATAATTTTAGATTTAATTCAATACGCTTATCACTTTTAATATCCGTATTCTCATTAGTAATTCCTAAAACTAAATTTTTATTCTTCTCTAATCTAATATATGATAAATAATAATTATCCAATGGAATATTATCTGGTTCTTTATCGAGTTTTTGTTTATTTCCCTCAATTTTAGATGACAATTTAAAGGATCTCTTTAATTTATCCGATATAGAAACTTTATATCCAATAGGGAAATCGATATTTGTAAAACTGAAATCTGCTAATTTTCTACGAGGGAAGAGGTCATGCAATGAACCTTGTTGGGAAAAAGAATATGTAATAATATTATGGTGGGGCTTGTTTAGGTCGTAACTATTGAGTATGATAGAATTTGAATTATTTATAATAGAGTTTCTACCTTCCGTATCGATAAATCTAATTTCTAATGTATTTTCCAAATTTTCTATTAAGGAAGCAGGTAAATTCGTAGATCCTTTTGCTAACCAAATCTGAAATAATTTAATTAAGTTTTTTAAATAATCATTAATTTTATCATTGATCTCTTCTTGATATTTCTTCATATTTCTCGTATATTCTCTTTCAATACCCTGTACTGAATTTAATAGAGAGGTTTTGGTATCAAAAAATTTTTTACTTTCATTCGATTTTTCATTTAATACCTTTAAAACTTTTGAATGATACAATGAATAAAAATCAAAAATTGTTGATTCTATTGATTTCGTAAAATCTGTAAATTTACTCTGAATATTTTTTTGAAACTTATATGTTTCTTCCTCAAGTTCTTCCAATTCCTTGATTCTATTATGAATAATTAATATGTTATTCATTATTGATACATAATCTTTTAATATATTGATAAAGTTTTTATCTTCGTCAAATACAGAATAATCTCCATATAAATACCGCCCCATTTTATTATTTAAATCACTCAAATTTTCAATGATATTAATACTATTACTCTCATGAATATTAACATATCCATCATTGTGAAAAATGTTGTCTTGGGTCTTATCCAATAATATCTAAATATTTTATAGATCTTTAAATTAGTTAGAGGTTAAAATATTTAAACTAAAACCTCAAGTAATTAATAAAATATTATTAGGATTTTTTATTATAATTTGTTTTATTTATTTTAATTTAATATTTCAAGAAAGTAATTAACAATAAATTCAAATTAAGAGAAGCTGACCTCTAAATGATGGGCTCATAGCGCAGACTCTTGTAGGCGTAAAATGGACAGCGCAGACGCCTCCTAAGCGTCAGGTCGAGGGTTCAAATCCCTCTGAGCCCGTGCTGTAAACAATATTAACCCCATTCCTAACATAATAATGTGGAAGAAGATAAAGCAGCAGCAATAAAGCTACTAATACAACAACAGCAACAAGAAAAAGAAAATGTGGAATGTGTTGCTTTGGTGATTCATATTCTATAAAATCAAAGAAAGAATATGAAACAAATATACTTTTTGCTATGATTGAATCACAATTAAAATAACAATATTCGATATCAATATTTCACTTAAAAAAGAGGAATCTTAAAAATCGTTCAATTCACGAGTTTATCTACTAAACTAGAAGATTTTGTAATAACGATAAATCTATCTCAATCTTTTTCTAATTTTAGCAATCAATATTTTATAGAAGTATAAAAATTCTAATTTAGAGTAATATATGATATTAATGGATTTTCGACCTTCTGTTAGAGATGATCAAAGAGATACGTTTTTACTAGCACCTTGGTATTTGAATTGCTTAAATCAATATTCTGGAGGTAATCCTACAAAGTTTATATTAAAACATGAAATATTTGGAAGATTACCTATGAATGCTTTTAAAGCAAATCTTGAAAAGTATAAGAAATACGTTGACCTTAAAGGAAGTCAAGAATATACTGAAATTGTTGATCCTATTGTAAATTTATTAACAAGTATGAGATTAATCCAAATATCAAAATCTAATTCTTCCCTAATAGCAATCACCCCCTTAGGTATCAATAGATGCAATGAACCATTAGGTGAAGGTAGTTAAAACCAAATATACTATACTATAAAAGATAACGACGAAATTGCTCATAATCCAGGCTATGCAAAATATAAGAAATAAACGTTTAGATTTTTAATATGTTATTAATGGGTTAGTATTGTTAACAATAGTGTAACCTCTGGGCCCGATTAAGTCATCATACACAATTTATTACTTCAGAATACTGGTTTAACGATCGAACTCGTAAAATATCATAACAACTTATAATTGAATATTGTCTAAAATTATATTATAGAAAATTTTTATCAAAAGATAGAAAAGAAAATTAACATATTTTAAAAAGAATCACGATTTTTGATGCCGTTAATATATGTATCAAAAATTTCATGTGATTTATTTCATGTATGTAAATGGATACATTACTTTTACTAATATAAAATAATATAATATCTGAAAAAATATTATTAATAATTTGAATAGTCTAGGTGAGTTTATTTTTGCAATAATAAAAGCTAATAATAACTAATATAAAATTTAGGTATGTTTTTTATATTTTAGTAAATAAAATAATTCATGGAAAAACAAATATCAAAGATACTTGTTGCAATTGATGGTTCAGAAAAATCATTTGAAGCAGCTGAGTATGCCGTATCCTTATCGCTAAAGTTAGATAGTTTAGTTGTAGCTCTCTATGTGATAGTTTCAGAAACCGCCTTTACATACTCATCTAGGAAGATAGTAGGCGGGAGTTCTCTTAATACTCTACTTGAAAAGGAAAAACAACAAGCCGAACGTTGGTTTGAAAGTGTCAGACAAAGATTAAATATCATTCAACAGACGACAGTTATAAAATTCAAATCTCAAGTAATTGTTAGTCCTTCAGTAGTTTCTGCAATTGTCAATTTTGCTGAAAACGAAAAAATTGATCTTATAGTTATGGGAACTCGTGGACGATCAAATTTAAAGAAATTATTATTGGGAAGTGTAAGCCTTGGAGTATTGACTTACTCTCGTTGTCCAGTCTTAGTTGTAAAATAACATTTAAGTTATTTACAGAGAAATTTTTCAATTTTCTAATATCTTATATTCTAGAAATCATTTAACAATTATTCAATTTAATAGATACTAATAGTATTAGTGCATTAGTAGCTAAAATATATTAAACGAAATAAAAATTGAAGAAATTTTATGTAAGTCATATTGGCTCAACAGTAAAATCTAAATAAAATGCATGTAATAATATAATATAGGAGATTAATATTAGGAAAAAATGTTTTTTAATAAATGGGACAATCAAGCAGATCAAAAAGTCGAGAGAGAAGAAATTATTAATTATGAAAAATATACATTGAAATATCTATATAACTCGAGTGATATATTTTTCCATCTATTCATAAATACTAAAATATATGATAAAAAAACGAACCAAAACATAGAGAATCATGGGGTATTATTGAGAAGTTGGAATCCGATAACAAAGCGAGGAGAGAGGTATGTCTTTAAGAAAGGTGAAGAAGGCGAAGGTGATCTAAATATCAAGCATGTATATTTACCTAATACTAAAACGATTTTTGAATTTTCCCCAGATGAAAACCTAAATGAAGGAAGTTACAAATTGGCAATGGAAATTGTAAAAATATCTCCTCACAACGACATAGAGTTAAAATTTTTGAACCCATAAAGTTTTAATGGTATACATATTAAAATATGTTCAAACATAATTTTTGATTTTAATGGACATTTTTAATTCCTTTCAAATAATTAAAACCATATAATAAATTTCAAAATATTAAAACCAAAATCATTTTACAGTAAGATCATAATCAAAGTCTCTCAAAATTTCCGTAGAATATAATATACTATTTACAATCAATATCAATTATGACAAATGAATTTATGTATTTAGGTTCAAAGATTACTTCTTGACATTAAATGTTGCTGTAATTGTAAAACTAGAGCCAGATTTCTCAGAAGGTAGTATTAGTTATAATCCAGATGGGACATTGAATAGGGCTGAGACAAAAAGTAAATTAGGTGCTCATAGCGCAATAGCTTGTCTAGCTGCTTTTTATGCAAAAGTGAACTATGGAGCTAATATTTCAGTTGCTACGATGGGTCCTCCAATTTCAGAGATTGCTCTTAGTGAGGCGCTATCTTTATGCAATGCTGATTCTCTTTATCTTTATACAGACCGAATGTTTGCTAGTGCAGATACTTTGGCGACTGCAGAAGTTCTAAAAAGGGGACTTGAAAAAATGCAGGAAAATATAAAGGATAACCGTAATGGGATAGATCTCATATTCGCTGGACACAGAGCTTCAGATGGTGAAACCGGGCAAACAGGACCACAAACTGCATGGAAACTAAAATACCCATTTTTTGGAAATGTGATCGATTATCATGTAAATCTAAAAGATAGAGTTGTAAACCTTAAACGACTTATTCTATTAAACGGAATGGATAATATTATTGAAGAAATAGAATCTCCGTTGCCTGTTTTTATTTCTCTTGATCCTTCTTACAAACAATCCTTTAATACGCTATCATCTCGATTAAAAGCGACAAAATTTCAAAAAGAGGCTCAAAAAAGGTCTACTAATTTCAAATCTTATCTTAAGATATTTGATCATAAGGCTTTAGATTTGGATCCTAAAGTAATCGGTTTATCAGGTTCTCCGACTATTGTATTTAAAGTAGAAAGAATACCTAAAGGAAAAATGAATAGGAAAGCCGAAATAATAGATGGTACAAACAGAAATCAAATCAAAAATATCGCAAAGAAGATATTGATGCTAAAGGAAGAGTATTCTACAAGTTGAGAGAAAGAAGGTGATTTAATTTGGTTTATCTTGAAAATAACGGTTCAGAAGATTCAGATAATCGTAATAAAACAAATCGATATCGTCATATGTATGTAGTTATTGAGGTCGTTGATAATACTGTGTTATCAGTTAATTATGAGATGTTGGGAGAAGCTCGCCGTTTGATGGATATTTTTAACAATCAATATAACGTTAATGAAAAGGTCGTTGCTTTAGTGTTGGGTGATAATATAAAAGAACTCTGTAATGAATTCATATATCACGGAGCAGATGCTGTAATTTATGTGGATGATCCTAATTTAAAATATCTCATAAACCAAACATCTACCAAAGTCATTTCACATATCGCAGTCAATAAAGAAATTATAGCAAAAATATCTCCTGATTATGTAAACGAATTTGAAAAGCCAAGATATATGTTTTTTGCTGCTGATAGTATAGGCAGACATTTATCTGCTACAGTATTAGCAGATCTAGATTCCGGTTTAGCATCAGATGTAAATAAACTTACCATAAATGATATTGAAATCAAGCATCAGCATAAAACAAAGGGTGTTGCGCTTAAATATGAGAAGGTTTTAGAAATGTATAGACCCGATTTTTCAGGTTTTCTATGGACCACAATACTATGTCTTGATAATAAAAATCCTGAAATAAAAAGGGATTTTCATCCACAAGCATGTAGTATAATCCCAGGTGCATTCGCTCCACTAGAAAGGGACCCTAAAAGAAATGGGCAACTTATCGAATTCAAGCCTGTCTTTGACGAAAAAGATCTTAAAATAAAAATTTTAAATAGAAATATAATAAAAGATAAAATTGATTTTGATTCTCGTAAAATAGTAATTACCTTTGGAAAAGGGATAAAAGATTCTCCAGAAGAAAATATCAAATTAATTGAAACTTTATCAGCGTTAACAGAGGCAGAGATAGGTATATCATTACCATTATCAAAGAAAATATTTCAAGTGGATGAGGTGATAAATTCAAGATATATGATCCCTAACAGGGTAATAGGTACTTCTGGAAGGAAAATTACACCTAAAATTTATATTGCGATAGGATTGAGCGGGGCAATACAACATATCGAGGGAATGAAAGAATCTGAATTTGTTATAGCGATAAATCCGGATGAACATGCACCTATTATAGATGAATGTGATATATTTATAAAAGGGAAAATGGAGGAAGTTTTACCTATTCTAATTGAAGAAATCAAAAGAATAATATCTCCATTGGAAGTTCAGGCAAAAAGTAAGTGATGAGAAACTACGTCATTATTATTAGATAGGAAATGAGTACAGATGGAACATTTTGATGTTATAATAATAGGAGGAGGGTCTGCTGGACTTGCAGCATTGAAGCATATATCTACATTAGGGAAACAGGCAATATTAATAGAAGCAGGAAAGGAAATCGGTTCAAAAAATGTATCTGGCGGTATATTATATTCAAAAAATCAGGAGTATGGAGAAGTTTATAATGTTGAGGATATTTATGGGCATAAATTTCTAGAAGAGGAACCTTTTGAACGTCGTATTACAAAATATATACTTAACACAACTTCAAAAAATAAGGTTTGTTCAATTGATCTCACTTCTATTCATGACTATCAGTCTAATTTTGGTTATTCTGTTCTTTTGAATAAGCTAAATACATGGTTTGCAAAAGAAGCACAAGAAGAAGCCCAGAAACAAGGAGGTGGAATTGTAACAGGCGTACACGTAAAGAACATAAGATGGAATAACATAAATACTCCAGTTGAATTAGGTGAGGAAAAAAAATATTCACCCACACAAGATTCTTCTCTGATTGTTGAGACTAACGAACTTGAAGAATTTAAAACACATGCTATAATCGCAGCTGATGGAGTTAATTCAGAAATAGCATCTTTATTAGGAGCACGAGAAAAGTTCTCCCCAGAAGAAGTTTACCAAGGAGTTAAAGTTGTAGTTAAATTACCAGAAGAGGTAATTGAAAAAAGATTTAACATTGGACCAGACGAAGGTGTTGCTCATCTTTTTAGTGGTGATATATCATTAAACCAGATAGGAGGAGGTTTTTTATATACAAATAGAGATTCTATATCGATAGGTGGAGTATATCATTTAAATTCTTTGTTGAAAAATCCTGTTGAACCTGCTCAACTTGTGAATAGTCTAATTAATAATTCTTTCATAAAAGAGCTAATACAAGATGAGGTACCCATAAAAAGTATTGATAAGAATTTGTCAAAAGATGAACAAACAAAAAAATCTTTTACAATAAGTAAACTCATACGTACATGGAATGAATTGAGAGACATTTATTATTCACCCAAAAATAGAGAAAAATATATTTCAAATGGTGTTTTTAACTCAACTGAAGAGATAAAAGAAAAAATAGATAAAATTAGAAACAAATTAGTTGAAGAGTTCAATACGAAGTTTGTTACCAATTATATAGAATTAGAATATAGCGCAAAGTTAATACCTGATGGAAAAAGATGTAGGATGAGTAAACCATATTATAAAAATATATTATTTGTAGGCGATGCTGCGGGTAGAGGGATTTTCTTAGGTCCACGAATCGAGGGATTGAATGTTGGAATGGATGACGCAGTGAGGGCTGCAAAATCTATCATGAGATCTTTTAATAATAATTTAGAACATGATGAGATTGGAAAAGTGTATACTCAATCTATTGAATCTAGTCCTTATACACGTGATATGAAAAAAATCGATAAGGATTATGTGAAAGTTCTTTTAAATGCAGTAAAGAATGTACCTTTAGGAGATTTAGGTAGTAAAAATAATCTTCTTATTAATTGTATGTACAATGAGCTTCTTAGAAATTTTATTATAACTATTATTAATAAGATTGGATTTAATAAATTTCTCTCTTCAATAGAATCTCATAAAATATATGTGGATGTCCCTATCTTGTTAGCAGAGAAGTTAGGAAGAAATATAAGTTCTTCAACTAATTTTGATGTTCCCAAAATCAATGAACGTATTTCAAAATTAAAATATTATGAAGATAATAATTCACATATAATAGTAACTCAACCACGAGTTGAATTCATGAAAAAAATGACAACTCTATGTCCAACGAAATGTTATAGTATTGAAGATGAAAATGTTGTTATTCAACATGAAGGATGTATCGAATGTGGAACTTGTTCAAAAGAAACTGAATGGGTACATCCAAAAGGAGAAAAAGGAATTTTTTTTAAGTACGGATAAAATCTTTAAAAATCTACTTTTATAATATCTATAGAATTTTTTCTTTTTTATTCTGTCAAATTATGCGAATTCATTTCGCTATGAATTGACTTCTGATATATGTTACCATACATTAATAAAATATACTATGCAGAATAATTAAATATCAGAAAATAATAATAAGATCGTAGCTCGCGGAGCCCGGTCGAATCATTGTTACAACAATGATGCCGAATCTAGTGGCCAAACTCCATGGTAGGGCTAAGGATTTCAGGCTCTGGATCAAAGAAAAGAAACCTGGAGACAGCAGTTCGAATCTGCTCCGGGCTACTTTCAAATATCTGGTTTTGGTCCTGCTTCTAAGATATCATCTGAAACATTCCCAAACTTTTTAAAATTTTGTGTGAACAGTCTAGCTAGCTTCCTCGCAGATAAATTATAATCTTTTTTATTCTTCCATGTTTGGCTTGGATCAAGTAATTCACTGGGTATTCCTGGACAAGATAGAGGGATCTGCAAATTAAAAATTTTATGCAACTTAAAAGATGATTTTTCAATTTCTCCACTTAAAGTTGATGTTACCATAGCTCTGGTATATTTTAAATCAATTCTTTTCCCAATTCCATAAGGACCACCATGCCATCCTGTATTAATTAAATAAACTCTGGAATTATGTTCTGTCATCTTCTGACCTAACATTTTCGCATATTTCATAGCATGGAGAGGCATGAAAGGAGCGCCAAAACATTGCGAAAAAGTCTCCTTAGGCTGTGTAATTCCTCTTTCTGTCCCAGCCAACTTGCTCGTATATCCTGACATAAAATGATACATTGCCCCCTGTTTAGTCAATTTTGCAATAGGAGGCATAACTCCAAATGCATCAGCAGTTAGGAAAATTATTACCTTGGGATGATCTCCTATGCTTGGTATTCTCGCTCCAGGGATGAATTCTAAGGGATATACTACACGGGTATTCTCTGTTATTGAATTATCTGTATAATTTGGAATCCTTTTATCATTTGAAATAATTACATTTTCCATAACAGAACCAAATCGTATCGCATTCCAAATTTGTGGTTCTGTTTCCTTTCTGAGGTTTATGCATTTTGCATAACAACCTCCTTCAAAATTAAATATCCCTTTTTTTGACCAACCATGTTCATCATCCCCAATCAAAAATCTCTGAGGATCAGCAGACAATGTTGTTTTCCCCGTACCTGAAAGTCCGAAAAAAAGTGCTATATCTTCATTCTTGCCTACATTTGCAGAACAATGCATCGGAAAGATTCCTTTTTCTGGTAGGAAGTAATTCATAATAGAAAAGATTGATTTTTTTATTTCTCCTGCATAAGAAGTAGAACCAATAAGTATTATTTTCTTTTTTAAATTAATTATTATAAAAGTCTCTGAATGGGTTTTCTCTTTTTTCGGAATTGCCTTAAAATCATTTATTGAGAAAAGAATTATTTTGGGTATAAAATTTTTTAATTCATCATCAGATGGTTTTATAAAAATTTGATTAGCAAAAAGAGACTGCCATGCTCTATCTGTTACTATGCTTATAGGAAACCGTGTATTTCTATCGGCCCCCACAAAACCGTTAAATAGAAAAAGCTCTTTACCTTTCGCGAATTTTTTCATTCTATCAAAAATTTTATTAAAATTTTGTTTTGAAATTGCATGATTAACTTTCCCCCAATTAACTTTTTGTTTTGTTGTATTATCTTCTACTATATATCTGTCATCAGGTGATCTTCCAGTAAATTTTCCTGTAAAAACTGATAAAGCCCCAGTCGAAGATATTTTAGCTTCCTTTCTCATCACAGATATTTCTACTAATTCCGAAACTGAGAGATTAAAATGAATTTTTTTAGGTAGAAATCCCATTTTTTTTATCATAGCTGCACTTTTCGAATACCTTCGCTCTGAATCTTTCGCCATGATGATAACTTTACCAATAAATACTAGCATTATTTAATTGATTTCCTTTCGAGAGATCTGAATTGTATATATATCGAAATATTATAATCACCAAAAATAGAAAATTATAAATTTTAATAGTATGATTTTTGCCTTTTGTTGCACAGTATAGTATGCCAAAAAAGATTTATCTCAATAGGATTTTACCATATCTTTCATATTTTCTTAATTAAGAGAGATATCGGTAAGCTATTTCAACAAAAAAATTTCTCACAATTTTTAACTGGGTATTGAGATATTTAATAAGATTCAATATAAGGTATTTTACTAAAAATTACAAAGGTCAATTAGTTATTATTAGACTTTTAGCATTTAAGATATCGCAATAAGGATTAAAGAGATTTTAAAATTTAAATTTAATAAGCAATTAAATCATAATAAAACTTTCTAATATAACTAGAATAAATAAATATAGTATTAGGTGTTGACTTTATCTTTGTCGACAAACATGTCTTTAAGATCAATATTAAAAAATGTACGAAGTATTCCTTGATAACTTTCAACTGGAGGAGGAATAATTTCCTCACAAGTTATTTTAAGATTCCATGCATTGATCCATAAAATCATACTCATTAGCATGATAGTAAATCTAGAATATTTCGGGTCTATCTCCATTTCTTTCACATATTTTTCTGATAATAACCATGAAGAGGTAAAATCAATACATTCTTTTCCATAAATTTTTTTAATTTGTTCCTTTATATCAGTAGCGTAATGAAAAGGTTTTTTACTTAAGATAAATGGAAAACTGACTTTTACTGGAAGAATGGAGCCAAGGGGGGAAAATAACGTTAGTATTCTTGCATTTTTTTTTAGTTCCTCTTCAAATTTGATTATAAGATCTCTTGAGTGGTTGATATCGCTTACCCAGCAAAAAATAACTGTAGCATTGGACAAATCTATATCACTGATTCTTTTATTGAGAATGTTTATTCCAATTTTTTTTATATCTTTGTCCTGCTTACCTGAAGATTCTTCTATATTATAAATTCCATAGACCTCCTTTACGTTAAATTCTTTTTTCGCTATTGACAAGGCGTTATAATTATTTCCAAAATTTAAATAATAGAAAATATCTTCACGAGATAGGCCACCAAACACAAAAAGCTTTCGAAAAACATTACTAGAAATGTTTAGCTCTTTTCCTAAAACTATCTCGGAAGGAAGTGTAGAGATAAATTCATTGATATTCAATTACTGTATCAAAAACATTTGCTCTATTAATTATTATCCTACTTTAAAGTATTTTAATAATTATGAGTATGTAAGCCGATCTCTAAATCACCACAGGAAAACTTGTTATTTTATGAATAACTTTATAAAGTGAATTAATGTTAATAGATATATGTTTGGTCTCAAAGACTATTTTTCAAAAGTATTTGAACAAATGAGAATAGCCAAGAATAGATCAGATGAAGAATACGAACGGATAACTTGTCAAATTTGTAACAGAATATGCTATAACAAGAAAGATCTCAAAATTCATTTGCGTAAAGAACATCCTGATCTTACATCACAACAAACAAGAACATAAATTATTTTTAAAAAATAATAAAATGTTAAAAAGAACGAGTTTTGATAATTTGATATAAATCTTTATTAAATACATTCAATCTACGATCAATTTTATGAATATGAACAAGGCCAGATATGATAGAGGGCTTAAGAATTTTACTAAAATTTATGGCGATCTAGGACTTCAAGTAATAGAAAATCTAAATACTATTTCAACTGACATGTCCAAATACATTCTTGAATTCGCATTTGGAGAAATATTTGAAAGAAAAGATCTAGATTTGAAATTAAGGGAGATCGTGGCAATTTCTTGCCTTGTTACTTTGGGTAACGCAACACCTCAATTAAAGTCACATATACACGGTGCATTAAACATTGGGTGTTCCAGGAAACAGATTCTAGAAATAATAATACAAATATGTTTATATTCCGGATTTCCATCTTCATTGAATGGATTGAGTGTGATGAAAGAAGTATTTGATGAAAGAGATAATAAGGGAATTTTTCCATAAATCTAACAAACTTATATAAATTTAGTCTAATTAACTGGATGAAATTATTATTTATACCTCTTTCTTTATTATCTCAAATTTCCGTATTTTTTAGTTGGAGTTACCATATTTGTTCTTAAATCTTTCTTTTGTAGTTTTAGGTATTTCTCTTCTATTTAGTATTGAAATATGTATTTGAATCCTTCTGCAAATAGAACGACCTGATACCTCCAATTGAGAGTTTAATACAAACCAATTCACCAACTTTAGGAAACCTCGAAGCTCCTATTACAATGTTCGAATTTAGGGATTTTCAACGTTCTATGTGTGTCAGACATGCACAAAATACCGAACCTCTGATTATAAATAATTAAATATAAAATGGGACAGTTAAAATTGTTTTTAAAAATTTCCATATTTTAGGACTTGATTCTTTTATTGCATCTTTGGTATCGTAGTGCGTAAATAAGTAAGATAAATTCTGGGATTTTTATAAAATTCTATACAAAAATCAGAAATCAGTTATTTCTTGTTGGGCATCCAATGAAAATCTTATAATATTTACATAGAATTTATCAAGTATAGATGTATAAAAGCTAAGAGATTGTGTTGCTTCTTAGGAATTAGACTATACAATTCAAAAGGACGCTTTACATCTGTCTTTCTGGAACACATAATTCTTAATTGTAAATAGTGATGGTTCTAACCCTGAGATGATAACGGGATCCCAGCCTTCCCCATCTTTTCAAATGATTATTTCTAACAAACTTGAAGAGATAAATTCAAAATTTGCTCATTAACATTAATTCAATTTTCTCATAGTTGTGTTTCACAGGGTTAGGAGATTACTAATAGGTAATTTGGGCTTGATATATTAAATATGTATCAAAATATTAATTGTATTACAGAGTGCTGACTGCAAAGTTAAAATTATGTTACCAGATAGTCAAAAACTAAATTAGAAAAATTAATAAATTTCTCCTTTGGTAATAATTCAATGGAAATAGGAAGAAAACATGGAATAGCCATAATTCTAGTCGTAGGATATCTGCTCTTTACAAATTTAGTCTTCATCAATCAATCATTTGCAGAAAATCCAGATGACGTTAATCAAACTAATACAACATCACAGGAAATCGTTGATAGTAATGGCACTACAAGTCAACAAATGTTAGAGGAAATTCCTCTTGTAATAAATATTACAAAAAATTCTAATGCTACAGACACTGTAATTGACTTAGTTGTTGATCAGGTAAATAGTAGCGTAGTAGATACGTCAGCGTTGGAACAGATAGCAAAGGATAGAATTCCTTTATTGATAGAGACTTTGAAGAATACTAACGCTTCTAATATCGTAGCAGAATACGTTCTGAATGCAACAAAAGCTGGTATAACAAAAAATATTCCTATTAGCTAAAATTTAGTCATGATTATAGTAAATATTATTCACTAATCGGCATAAGGAACTGAAAAAATATCCAAATCATTTGCAATAAAGACATTTTCAAAGTATCTTCTAGCTTCGATTGCTATCTTTTGTACTTCCTTATATCTTGCACTAAAATGTGTTAGTATAAGTTTTTTACAATTTGATCGTTTTGCTAATATTGCAGCTTCAGTAGCAGTTGAGTGATAACTATCTCTAGCCTTCTGGGTTTCATTATGTGAGAAAGTAGCTTCAAATACCAGGATATCAGAATCTCGGAAAAAAGTCTCTAAATTACTTGAGGGTCTAGTATCTCCTGATATTCCTATCTTTCTTCCTGGTCTAGGTGGACCAGTGAATTCTTTTGAAATCAATTTTTTACCTTTGAATATAACATCTTTTCCATGCTGTAATTCACTATAGTTTTTCCCCTCAGGAATTCCTAGTCTCTTAACTTTGTCAATATGAAAAATTCCAGGTCTGTCAAATTCTTCGAGACAAAACGAATAAGTTAATTTAGAATGTTCTGCCAGACAGCAAGTTATTTTATAATCCTTTTCAGTAACTATAATTCCTTCTTTGGCTATAGTATGAATAATTATTTCATAATTTAATTTGAAATTAATTATCTTAATATTTTGTAGCAAAAATTTTTTTAAATTCGGTTCTCCAAAGATTTCTATAGGTTTTTCCCTTCCCATTATAGAAAGAGTCTGCAATAGACCAAGCAACCCTATACAATGATCCCCATGCATGTGAGTTATGAAAATTTTCATTTTCTTATTCATACCTATCTTTGACTTTATGAATCTCATTTGCATTCCTTCTCCAGTGTCAAAAATTAATATTTCATTTCCTCTTACTATTGCAAGAGAAGATAGTCCTCTATTCTCTGTTGGAATGGCTCCAGATGTTCCTAGGAATACTAGCTTCATCTCAGTCATTTATCTTCTTTCAATTATAATTCGGTGTATGACAAGAGTCCTCATTTATCATTGCAGATTGATTCATATAAAATGTCTGATAAGTCGACCTTAGAACACATATTAGGAATGGAATTTGTAGAAATCACATTATTAGCTCCCGATTGTATGATTTGATTTAAAGCGTCATTTAATAATAATGCATGGGTACAGACTACAAAAATATCAGACACCTCTTTTTTTTTCAATAATTCACAAGATTTTATTATACTTACACCTGTACTAATCATGTCATCGACTAGGATAACTTTTTTTCCTTTTAATTCAGATCCATTTGTTGTTTCGATATTTATAACCCCTGTTTGTCTATTTCGCTTCTTATTAAGAAATATTACATCCTTTCCTAATATTCTCGCAAATGTTTTCGCTCTTTTTAATCCGCCATAATCAGGAGAAACAACTATCACGTTCTCTAAATTTATTTTATCTATGACATATTTTGCTAATAATGGTAATGCAGAAACATTTTTTGCATTGCTACCAAAATAAGACAATGAAGACTCATTATGGATATCAACGGTTATTATTCTATAAACCTTAAAATATTTTATTAATTCTGCTAAGAGAGCAATAGTTATGATCTCTCCTTTGATAAATTCTTTGTCCTGTCTGGCATAAGCCATGTAAGGTATAATTACAGTGATTTTCGAAGCTCCATCGATTTTACACTTTTGAATTATCATTAGAAGTTGAATTATATGTCTATCAATGGGAGGATAAAGAGATTGAATTATAATGCAATGTTTGTTTTGAACGTATTGCATTCTTATTTTACTCTCTCCATCAGAAAATATTTTAATTTCTGGCTTCATTAATTTTATTCCTGATTTTCTCGAAAGATTTGTTCCTAACTCGTAAGATGAAGGTCCACCTATTATTATTTTCTCTCTTAACAAATAATAACATTAAAATAAAATCAATCATAAAAACTTTATGAGATATCTTTTAGTTATACAAATTTAAATTAATATATCAATATAATTTTTTATTTTAACAAATTATAAAATATCCTAATGAATTGAGTAAAAGTAAGATTATTCGAATTTTTAGTATTTGTAGAAATTAAATATCTATAGTGTCTAAAATTGAGGTATATAAGTGATAAACTTGTAACTAATATACATTGTAGATAAATCAAAATTTTTACTCTTGTGATATGAGACCGTATTAATCTCTAAATTCTCTTTCGCAAGTGTAGAGTTATTTTTAAAATTATTGTTAGGATCTTGTTTCTCTATATAACTACAAGATATAGATAAAAGTAAAATATTAGGATAAAAATAGATAATTTATGTATTCTTATCTGAAAAACATCATGTGTTAACTTAACGAAAGAGATTTAGCTGTGGATCTAGCAGAGAAATTCATTAGATCTCTTGTATCCAAATATGGTAGACATACAGTTTACACTGATGGAGGTACATGGTATCCACAAGCATGTAACTTTTTACATCTAAAACATAGATTACATTCTTCTTTTGAAAAAGCCTGGTGGAAGAGTAATGCAGTAGTTTAAGTATAGGACACAATCGTTTGATGATTACTATCCATGTACCAAGAATAGTAGTATAAAATGTGATCTACAACATGTATACAATTGGATGAAATTATTTGTTTATCTCTATAATTCAAAAGTAAGAAATATCATTGTATTCAAAATTGGAGATGAAATACTCTTAAGTTAACAGCACCGTTATTATTATATAAATTAATCTAGAGTAGATAAATTAAGATATATTAATTAATATATGAATTTACTAAACTATAGAAACTAAATTTTGATTTAAATAAAAATTAGATATTTATTTTTTTTTTATTATAATTGATACATTATCAACATTAGATTTATTTAATTCCCTTTTTATAGCATCAATAAGATGTTCGGTAGAATTTAAGCTTGAAAAATCGATTAGCTTTATATCATCTAAAAAATGAACTTGTGGAGCGAGATCCTTTTTAGTATCGTTCTTAATTTTATATATTAACGATTCTATATTATTTAGGGATGTTGTACCATTAATTAAATATGCATTGTCTAACATCAGTCTTATTTTACCAAATTTATCAATTACAATGATTGGAGTTTTCTTTTCTTTGACGAAAATATGTTTCTTTATTATTTCACATGTAAATCCAAAATAATTTTTCATATCTAAAATTTGTTTAACTTTGTCAATTCCTAATACATCTATGGCGATATTTCTTGCTTGTTCAAAGGTTAATTCTTTTCTATTTTTTTTTCCTATATCTAATTCTATATTTCCCGATGCGACAGCCCTTAAAACCGAGCGTTCATTAATATATTCCGTTTGAATAGAGATAGATTCAGGCAGAGCCCCTTTCTGTAATGCTTTGGATTTAGCTAGTTCTATTAATAACGAAACATCATTTGGACTTGGTTCATTTATAGTTTTCTCTACCTCTTCATAAACCATTGCAGCTGCTACTCCTATAGAAGAAACAATTTCAGAATTTTCAACTAACTCAAAAGGTAAACCAAGTTCTTTAGCCATGTATGGTATTAAAACCGACGCTCCTCCACCACCACCTATTAAGGTAATTTGACCAGATCTCAATTCATATTGCTTGATCATGGGATCAATTATCTTTTTAATCTTTTTTAAGGAATGACTAAGAATAATTTTTGCTGCTTCCTTGTAATCAACAATATTCATTTTTTTCGCTAGAAGTGATAGGGCTAGGATAGCAGACTCTTTATTTCCATAAGCATAATCCTTCTCAGTAATTAACCCTAATGCGTTGGCTGCGCATGTATTAGTTATTGCTATTAATTTTTGGGATGTAGTCTTAAGACATATATAGTCACTTGGATCCCCATTTGTAGGTTTAAAATTAATTATAGTAGAGTTCTCAAGTTCAGTTGCTTTTACAAAACATGAATATTCCAGTCCAGCGATATGAGCTGATCTGGGACCTACATCAATAATTTTTTTATCAGCGACTCTGATCAGCGAACCTCCAGCTACTCCTGCGACTCTGACATCAAGTGAACGAATGCATGTAGGATGATCCATTATAGTGACATAGCGAATTTCTGGTTTTCCATTTTTAATAATAGAAATGTTAGTAGAGGTTCCCCCCACCTCTATGAATATTCCATGCAATACATGTGAGTGTAATAATGCTCCCGCAACACTTGCAGCAGGACCAGATAGAATCGTAAGGATAGGTTTCTTTTTGAATGTTTCAATATCTGTAACACCTCCATCACCCTTCATTATCAGGATAGGACAATTAATTCTCTCACGTCTTACTACAGATTCTACATATTTGGCAGTATTTATGGACTTGGGCATTATTCCAGCGTTTATTGCTGCAGTTAAAGTCCTGATTTCAAGACCATAAATACCAGTTAATTCATGACCTCCTGTTATAGGAATATCGGATTTTGACATTACAAATTGTTCGTTGCTGGGATCATCTACACCATAAGC
Source organism: Nitrososphaeraceae archaeon (assembly GCA_042138015.1). Lineage (GTDB taxonomy): Archaea > Thermoproteota > Nitrososphaeria > Nitrososphaerales > Nitrososphaeraceae > TH1177. The sequence goes on from JBHIVA010000001.1 coordinate 103,294, forward strand.
CTCACTTACTACTAATACCTCTGCTCCTTCCTTTTTTAAGATTGAGATAGTGTTAATAACTTCTCGATCTTCTAAATATTTTGATGTATCTAAAAATTTATAACAAGTGTATAGATACTTATTTAACGATAATTCGATATTTTTTAAATTAGTCCTTTTGACAACATTATGTTTCTCTAATCCTACTCCCATTCCAATTATTCCTACTTTAACAGTATCCCCCTCGAGAAGGGCATTTACTGCTTGAGTAGTACTATGTGAAATTAATTCTATTTCAGATCTCTGTATACTCAAATTTTCCATTAAATTTTTGAGAGCTATAACTATACCTTCAGCTACTCCTTGTTTGGAATTATGGGTGGTGGGAACCGTTGACTTCCCAATTAATTTGCCAGTTATGATCTCTATCGCAACTGCTTTTGTAAAAGTCCCTCCCACATCAATTCCTAATCTAATTTTTCTAACCATCTGTGAATACACATTAGGATTGCCTAAACACATTGACGTTAAGTTGTTGATAAATATTTTTAGTTTTTAAACTGACCAAAAAACTTCTTCTGCCTTTTCCTTTATTCCTAAAAATCCCAGAAGTTCTTGAAATTCATCTAATCCATGTGATACAAGTATTCTCATTCGTCCAAGGTTTTGTTTTTTGACTAAATTTTTCTCTATTAGAACTTTTTTTACATTTTTTGCTACTATTTTTGCCGGATCAATAAATTTAACAAATGGATATTCCTCAGATAACTGATCCTTTATAAAAGGAAGGTGAGTACTTGATAAAATTATTACATCAATGTCTTCCAAATTACCGAGTAAATTACGGATATATCCTTTCATTTTGTCTCTCTTTTTAATAAAATCACCACTCTCTATATGTGATATTAATGGTGATGCATTGAATTTCTTTACAAATATAGTTTGAGGGATATCATTTTTTATTTGTAAAGTTAACTCTTTACTATTAATGACCGATGCTGTAGTCATTATTCCTATGTAGTCATTTCTAGTTAATTTTACCGCTTCCTTCAGGGGAGGGGTAACTCCTAATAATGGAATATTTACTCTCTCCTTTATTTCATCTAAAATTTGTATTGAGGGAGTGTTAGAAGCGATAATTATTAACTTTGGATTAAATCTTTTCAAATAATTTATTGTATTTTCAATAATTACTACTAATTCTTTATGCGATTTATTTCCATAAGGAAAATTTGCCTTATCTGCAAAATACAGTATATCCTCGTTGGGTATCTCTTTTCTTAGTTCCTTTATTATAGACATTGAACCAATTCCAGAGTCAAAAACCAAGACGGGTTCAAATGTCATCTCAATAATCAAAGAAAAAAGGCATTAATAATAATTTCTATCCAATAATTTGTCCGTATTCACATTAGACCTAAGATTTGTCCATAATTTCTTGTTTGATTGTTTTAGATTTGATATGGATTGAATTAGTATCTATCTATGTTTAATCTCATTCCAATTTCGTGTTTGTGAAAACCATTTCTCTCATAAAATCGAACATTTTCTTCTGAACAGCTTAAAATAACCTTGTAACAATTCTCTAGAATTGCAAAATCGATTGCATGTTTAATTAACAGCGAACCTATCCCCAAATTTTCATATCCTTTTCTCGTCACAACATCTTCGATATGACACACTTTTCCACCATTGTGGATAAACTTATGTTCAATGAGTGTGGTAATTGAACCCACTATTTTATTATCTATTAACGCTACAAAAATTTTCGAATTAGATTTTTCTTTTATAGTATTATATACTTGAACAATATGTTTTTTATCAAAAATTATTTTTCCTACGTTGGCTAAATTCGAAAGAGTAGTGAAAAAATCCTCTCCTAGATCTCTTTCTCCTAATTCTCTAACTAAAATTTTGCGACTTGAATCGTTCATTGCAAATTATTAAAATATTCAAAATATTTAATATTTAATTACTTTTAGTTGAAAATATTTCGTTGGAGTTTAACGCCGCGGACTAGATTTTCCTGTTTTTATATATTTAATCGAGTCTGCTATACTGCACGCATGATCTGATATTCTTTCTAGATACCTTAAAATCAGTAAGCTGGTGAGATAACAATTAGTACTATGTTTTCTTTCCGTATTTTCTCCAGAGAATTTCTGAGGCTGGATGATATTTCTCAAATATTTCTTATACTCTCTGTCAACATTATTTTCTAACTCATATAATTCCTTCAATGCTTCTGTATCTTGTGTTGTGATTGAGTTGAAACAAATTGAAATAATAGTCATTACTGATTTAGACATTTCCAATACTGAACTCTTGTCACAATCAACTAATGGTCCACTCTCTTGTAATAAATCTACAATGTCAAATGAATATCTTCCAAATCTTGAAATATTGTATGATATTTCAAGTGACGATTTTATAAACCTCAAATCAGTAGCAACAGGTTGATATCTTGCAATCAGCTCAGTTGCCAACTCTGTAATCTCTTCTTGTAACATTCTTAATTTTTCTGAATTATTATAACTACTTTTTGGTAATATATGATCTTCTTTATATGCATTGATGGCATCTACATAAGTTATTTCAGCTATACTTGTCATATTTTTTAATAATTCATTAATTCTAATGATACCTAGATCCAGTAACTTTGTCATTTCTTTTAAATGATATTTATAACTGATTAGCCAAATTTTCCTGAAAGATATCTTTCTGTAAGTTCTTTTTTTGGATTCTCAAAAATTTCCTTCGTTTGTCCAAATTCAATCAATTCTCCCAAATACATGAATGCAGTATAATCTGAAACTCTAGCAGCTTGTTGCATATTATGTGTTACTATAACTATAGTCAAATATTTTTTCAGTTCATGAACTAAATCCTCAATTTTGGATGAGGCAATGGGATCCAACGCTGAAGTAGGTTCATCCATTAATAATACTTCAGGATGCATAGCCAATGCCCTGGCAATACATAATCTCTGTTGCTGTCCTCCAGATAAACTTACTCCAGGCCGATTTAATTCATCTTTTACTTCTTCCCATAATGCTGCACCTTCAAGACTTTCTTTTACTATTTCCTGTATCAGAGTCTTATCTTTAATACCATTAAGTTTCAAACCAGAAGCAACATTATCAAAAATGCTCATTGTTGGAAACGGGTTTGGTTTTTGAAATACCATTCCTATTCTTCTCTTTATAGAAATAGGATTAACCTTTTGATCATAAATATTAGTATCTTCCAAAAATATTTCACCTTTTACATAAGCTCCTGGAGTCATTTCATGCATCCTATTGAGACATCTTATCAGAGTTGTTTTGCCACATCCAGAAGGACCAATAAAGGCGGTTACTTTTTTTTCCTTGATATCTAAGTTAATTTTTCTTAAAACTTGTTTTTTGTTAAAGCCTACATTCAAATCGTTTATTTTCATTTTTCCTTTTTTTTCAGGTAAAAGGCATTCTTTCTTTATATTGTCAGTAGTTTCTATGTTTATAGTCGTAGCTAATCAAATTTCAATATCAACTCACTCTAAATAAGTTGTGTCTATATAGTTAATGTAGTAATAAATAGTACTATTATCTCAATTTATAAGAGGAAAATCAGTTACCTATTGATACATTAAATATCAATTGGCAAGTTATAATCATTTCCCCATTCATTCCACGATCCAAGATACATTTTAGCTTTCTTAAAGCCAATCTCTCTTAAGATTACAAAACTATTAGCTGCTCTATAGCCTCCTTGACAGTATGTGATTATCTCTTTTTTTTTCGAAAAATTCCTATACATTTTTTTTAACTCTAATTCTGATCTAAATCTTCCATTCTTCAAATTAGTACTCCACTCTATGTTTGTCGAAAGAGGAATATGTCCTCCTCTACATGCTCTAACATGTTGTCCAGAGAATTCTTTAGAACTACGCGAATCTATAATCTGAATATTTTTATCACATTCAAGTTTACTTTTTAACGCTTGTGCATTGATTAAAACTCTAGGATTAGGCTTACATTTGTACCGTCTATAACACATTTTCTGCGTTTCCTTGCTCATAACTCTTTTTTCTCGTTTCCATTTTTCAAATCCACCATTTAACATCGCAACTCTGTGATGCGATAAATATAATGAAAGCCACACACCCCTAGCAGCAGAAGGTCCAGAAATGTTATCATAAAAAATTAGATTTGTTTTCTTATTAATATCAAAATTGGAGAATAACCTGCAGCTTTGATTGGTGAATTCATTTAATCCTGATTCAGAAGTATCACTCCAATGAAATTGCATTAATTCTATGTTTATGGATTTTGGAATATGTCCACGAATATAATCTAGGAATGGTCTCGTATCTATTATTCTGATATTATCTTTTTTTTTATTAATCTCTCTAATTCTGCTGTGGTAATTAATAATGTCAATATTAATTATTTATATTAGTCTTTCATTTATATTTTCTATATAAATCTCAAATATCTCTTGTGATAAATTACAAGAATGTTATTTTAAATTTTTTTAATATCAATTTAACTAAAAATTTTATTAAAAATAATTATGAATAAAATTTACCATCCAAATACCCATTAAAATTGATTATTCAAATTCATAATGTCTTTTTTCGCCAATATATATAATAAAAAAGTTGAAATTTTTATCATGTCGAACATCTGTTCTTCCAAAGCAAAATCAGTTCTAGTAATAGGCTTAGGCCAATTAGGTTTACCGGTAGCAAAATATGTTAAAAGTAGAGGATTTGATGTTTATGGTTATGATGTTCGTACAGAGGCTATGGTTATAGCTGAAAAAATACATGGAATCAAACTTTCGAGTGACTTTAAAAATTTTGATGTATATATAATATGTATTTCAACTCATAAACAAAACGATATACATACTCCTCATATTGATGATCTATTTTCAATAGTAAAGAGAATATCCTATGAAGCTAAAGATGGGGCATTAGTATCTATTGAAAGTACTATCCCAAAGGGAACTTCCAAAAAGATTTTTGATTTATTGGAACACAGATTTCATCTGGTACATGCACCTCATAGATGGTTTTCGTTGGATGAAGCAAAACACGGTGTAAACCAATTAAGGGTTATTGGAGGAGTAAATTCTTGCTGTTTAAAGATTGGCTTGACTTTTTATTCTGGAGAAAAAAATAGTTTCTCAAGTTTACAGGAAGGGCAATCAACTTTAAACGTCAAACCACTCCAAGTTACCACTGAACCGAACGATGGTAATCTCGAATCCTTTGAATATGAAATCGCCGAAGCTAACCCAAAAAATATAGAAGTTAGCTTGGGTATCAAAATGCATCCTGTTTCTTCCATAGAATTAGCCGAATTAACAAAAATCATTGAAAATTCACATAGATACCTACAAATTGCCTTTGCAGAAGAATTATATTTATACTGTGAGGCAAATGATGTTTCCTTTTCTGAGTTGAGAGATGCATTAAATACTAAATGGAATGTAGAAATTTTGGAACCTAGGGACGGAATAGATGGACATTGTTTGCCAAAAGATACTAAAATGTTCATTAGTTCATCACATAAAATTAAAAGCAAGATATTGCAATCTGCAATGGAAATAGATTCAGCTTATAGAATCTATAGAGAATTAAGATCTAAAAAAGTTGTCAATCATATAACAAACCCTATGTTAAAAAATTATGATTATTAGAAATCACTTTTTGTTATTGGGGTTTCTTTTTTTAATATACTTATAAATAATTATCCCTGCAATACCAGAAATAATTAGTATAGCAACTATGTTAAAAATGGAAGAAGATTCGAGGAAAAATTTATCCCAGGCTTCTCCTAGATAATAACCTACTAAAGTAAGACATAGGCTCCAAATACTTGATCCTATAAATGTAAATAACGTGAAGTAAATGATATTCATTCTCGAAAGTCCTGCTGGGATAGATATCAATTCTCTAACCCCTGGTGCAAGTCTCCCTAAAAATACTGCAATATTGCCATGTTTGCTAAACCATACCTCAGATTTATTCAGTTTCTTTTCGTTTATCAACAAATATTTTCCCAATCTTAAGATTACTTTTCTTCCCAATTTCAAAGATATCATATAAATAATCAAAGCACCGAGTGTAGACCCACTTGCACCAATTAACGCAAATATGATTGCACTCACTATCCCGAGATCTTGGCTTTGGGCTACATACCCAGCTAGAGGGAAAATTAACTCGCTGGGAATGATAGGAAATAAAGTCTCAATTAATGCTGCAATAAAAATTCCAAAGTAACCAAACTCGTATATCATTTTTGAAATGGAATTTAATATATCATTGATAACAGAAAAAGATGAAGACGCAAATACTAGGTATACATATAAACTAATCAAAATATAAAAAGGTTAAATTAATATTGTTAATAAAACTTATGGAACTTTAAATAACAGTGATTTTTTCAAATTAATGTTGAGTACTAGTCTCTTGGTGGATATTTTTATTTTTGATCAATGTTACTATTCCTAAGGTTATAAATGCAACCCCAAGCGCCAAAATAAGATAATCACCAGGAAGAATTATTGCCCAAACTTCATTAACTGTTCCTGCATAAATGAAAAGCAGTGCTAATAATACAAGTGCGATACCAGCTATCGTTTCTCCATTTATTCTTTCCATACCAAATCAAATAGATATATTATTATAAATATTATTACTTTTTGAATATTAAGATTACCATTTATCTATATGACTAAATATTGGTTTAAATTTTCTAATGGGATAAATTTGTTATACTTTAAATTATATCAAATTTAACAATCTATCTTAATATCCTCTAAAGAACTATTTTAATAATGCAGAATAATGGTCAGTCTATGTTGAAGATTAGGTCATTTTTATACCAGGGTGATTCATATGTCTAGGAGATCAGCTATTTTTTTGTTTTGGCTTTTTGGCTTTGGGATAGGGTTTGGCGGTTATCTTGCATTCCCCACCATTACTCGTTGGTTCGAAACTATAGCACCTCATTTCCTTGAGGAATCAATGTTAGGAGCCTTGATAGCAGGACTAGTAGGTTCTATATTGAGTACTGTTACAATTATAACGTGGGCAAATCGACGTTCTTGAAGTTTAGAGTAACAATAAACTCTACAGGATTTATATCTTGATATTTAAAAGCCATTAATTAATTGTAGTTAGTTATCATCATTTGGCTCTTCTTCAACATCTTGCGGTTCAATATTAACTGAAGTAGTATAAGTTATCTCTTCGTCATTATCATAAATACATCTTATTTCTAAATTTTTAAAACCATAAGGAACATCATCTGGAACCATAATAGTAGAATAATCTATTTGTTTAATTGGATATATCTCGTTTGCATCGTCTGTATCATAATCGATTAGATAAGCTCTCATTTGTAGTGGTTGTTTTCCATATTTTAATGATATTTTTTCTCCATGCTTCATTGTGATCTGAGCTTGTTCATTAGTCTGTGTTTCAAATAAGTTAGGTATTCCTATTTGTGTAATAGTCTCATTCTGGACATGCATATAAGGATCTAAGTCAATTTCTCTATCTCCAAATAATGCCTTCAACTCTGGAACTTCTTTTCCCAAATTTTTGACTACTTGAGTTTTATCATCTTCTGCAGTAAGATTTTCAGATTGTGCTATTGCTTCATTAAGAAAATAAAGATTACCAAAAAATAAAAATACCCAAAATATTGCCACTGAAATATCCATCCTCTTGTTATTTGGTATTATTTTATTTGAAAGCTCTAACATCCCATTAAAATTAATCATTTATACATATATATATTAATAAATTTTATAAATGTAATTATAGGATAACATATATTTTTGATTTTTTATTTTAATTTCAATTAGGTTTCATATCATATTTTTCGATTTCGTAATTACAAAGAAACAATGACTAGCAATTATTAATGAGGCCAGGAACATTTGGGTAGCAAATGCTAGATTCCAAGGTGTATCTGCTTTAGGATAATTTATTAAATTCTGATCTGGTTCAAAAATACCGCTAATTAAGTTATCGATTATTATTGAATTCCATACTGTAAAATTATAAAATAACTCGTAAACAGAAATAATAATAGCTATAAGACTGAAAATCTGTAAAATAGTTTGAATATACGAAGACAAATTGTTAATATTGTCCTCAAAAATTTTCATTGCAGTAAACCATGAAATGAGTGAAAATATCATTAAATAAGTGACTAAATTTACTGATCCTCTGAAAGGAAATTCTGTATCTAGTAATACATCTCCGATAATTATTTTTTTATCATTTTTGTAACTTTCTGCGCTCTTCAGCATACCATAGCCTGTTATTATTAACATAATAGTTACGCTCAGATAAAAAATTGCTATTATAGACTTCTTTGAGTTAACTAATTTTCGATTGATTGTTATCATCTTATTTAAAAAATAGATATCTTATACAGATCATCTATAATCATTTGTTCACAACATAAAAATCATAATTGGGTAATCCCTCTATAGTTTTAACTCTTTTCTTTAATTGATATTCTAATATTGCAAAAAATGCCGGAAATGTTTCAAGTAATCCTAACAAGATGGATAAAACTAGGGCATAACAATGTAAACTAATTTTTTTGAAAATTTTATAGTTGTTATACCTCAGATTTAGCGTCAAGCCTATTTGATATGATAGTAACCACATTATATAAGGAAATAACAATAATAAAGCAAACACACCTAAATCTACTGGATTATAAATGTGATTAACAGTAATTGAGTTTAAGTAACTAGCAGTTTCTGGAAAAACAAACGGAAAAAAAGAAGAAACAATATATTGTATCCATATTAGGGGATTATATTCACTTTTTTCAATTAGTATCTGAACAGATGCTATTAACATAGGTACAAATGTGCTAACGTACAGTATCGTTGATAACATCCCTGAAATAAAACCCATAAAATAACTAGCTAATTTAAAACCTAGCTTAAATCTATGCCAAAAAGGAAATCTATTGATATTCTGTAATGTTCCTAAGATCCATCTTCTTCTCTGCATAAAATGGTCTTTTATATTTAATGGCGGTTGTTCCAAAAGTATACCACCGTGCCATCCTAATCCATTGACGCCAAATTTTTCATAAATTTTATATCCAAAAACCTGATCTTCTGCTAACGTTTCACCAAAATTCCATCCTATCATGTCTTCTACATCTGATCTTACAAGTAAGTTGCTGCCGTGTAAATGAAGTGGAGGAGGATTTGTCATCTGAGAGACGCAATCATAGCAACCAAATGGTCTAACAGATTCGGCAAGAGCAGTTATAGGATTAGCACTATCAAATTTTAGAGGATATACAATTGGTCCCTCAGATGCTACTCCCTTCCCCTCTCGAATGTATTTTAGTAAAGACAATAAAGTTTGGTCTGTAACATAACTCTCATCATCCATATGAAATATCCAAAATTTTTTAGTATTTTCGCCTTTGTTTCTTCTATGTTCTACCGCATATTGGAGGGCTCTAGCCTTTTTAATTGCATTTGTTTTATAACCTCTCTTTACTACTATTATTTCAGAGTTTTTTAACCGGTTAAAATTCGTTTGATCATTCTCATCCTCTGTAACTATTGAAATTTTATAATTATTATAATTGACTCTTCTTGATGCTGATATAATGGATCGAATTCCTCTTTCTACCACTTTGGTTTTGGTTGCGGAACGAGTTGTAATTTGAAAAATTATAATGGGATCATTATATATTCTACGAAGATCTTTTTCTATCAAAACCCTTCTATTTCTTACAAACCTAAATAAGGTTAAAAACGCTACAGGAATTGTAGAAAACCAAAACGTTAATAGAATAATATATAGCGTATAATTTAATATCTCCAATACCACTTCTGTAATTTACCCTATAATAAAATTTTCACTATATTTGTCGTTTTAATTACTATAATAATTGGTATTATAGTTGTATTTCCCTTTTTTCCAAAAATATTACTAAAAGAAAAAATGTATATGTAGTCATTTCAAATTATTTGACGTGAATAGTAATTTGCCGGGCAGTAGTGTTAGTAGTGAAGGAGGTGCAGGTGGAGGCGCCAATAAAGGCGGAGGTGGAAGTAGTAGTGCAGGAGGATCCTCCGGTCCTGGC
>JBHIVA010000002.1:0-79996 GCA_042138015.1 Nitrososphaeraceae archaeon
AAGAATTGTATCCAGTTATGTACATGAAATAAATTACATTCCTCTCGTCTACATGGATAATAATCATCAAAACTTTCTATTCTGTCTTTCAAGTACTGGTTAACCCTTTCCATCAGACTTTTCTGAATTGAGGAATGTAGATAGTGTTTCAATCCAATAACATTGTATGCCTCATCATACCAGGTATTACAATCTTTATAGACAGAATGTTTTCCATATTTTACAACTAATGATCTAATGAATTTTTCAGCAGTAAGCATATTTCTCTCCTCAGATATGTAAATTACCAGCACTGAATGATGAATTGGCTCTATACAAAACCATAACCAATAATGCTGGTTACAAATCTGAATAACAGTTTCATCTATAATAAAGGTAGTTACCATTTTTCTCTTGTAAATCTGACAGGAACCAAATCTTTGTATCCAGTTCCAGACAGAAACATAACTCCTTTTATCATCTCTAAATATAATTAATGCTTTTGATGTATTACGTAAACTCAAACCAAGAAAGTACAGATAAAGTGAATACATTACAATATAGTTTGATGTTTTATTTCTTTCAAATTTAATTTTCATATTATATTTAGAACATTCTTAGCTATAGATCTTACTGCTTATCTGAAGAGCCCAAAAATTACATTAACTATTCTTAGCAGCTCGAAAAATTTTTTAATTATAAAAACTTTTTTTACTAATATAATTTTAAGATAATATTTAGACAAATTGTTATAATTACGTAGTTAAGTTGATGTCTGTACTGGATTAATTAAATAATTTATACCTAATGTAAATATACCTTATTAGATGTTTATTAATTATGTATTACCAAAAAAGCACAATATAGACTTAAAATCTTTTAGGAAACTTGTAAATCAAATGTAATATAAAAAGCTAAAAGATAAAAATTTTTCTAAAACATAATTTAGAATGTGTAATATAGATAATGTAATATTGGTCTTAAAACGAATAATAAAGAATTTAAATAAATAGTTTCTCATTGAATTAAATACTAATAGAGATTAATCCATCCTGAATAAAAATAGTACCAATATGAAAATAATATGAAAATAATTATAAATTAGGACTATCTAGAATATTACTTGAATTAGTAAATGAAAAACTAATAATAGAACTTTAGCAAACGATTTTTTTTTACTCATTTTATTAAAAAACGGAAAAATAATACAAATAAAACAATACTAAAATTAAAAATAAGCAATTTCCATTTAGATCTAAACTTTAATAAACATTGAAATAATGTCTACTTTTTTAATTTCTTAATTTATATGCTTTGTTCAAATGTGAGTTGTATTTCAGATGCGGATATAGTAATAGTTGGTGTACCCGACGAATCAAAGTCTAAAGCTCCTAGAAAAGGAGCTAGTAATGGACCAGATGCATTAAGAAGAGCTTTTGAATTATCAGAAAATTTCAAGAGATCTAGAAAAATTATTCCTATAATGCCAATTAAAGGAACACTCGATAATAAAAAAATTTTCGATTTCGGGAATGTAAAAAGAGATAAACTTTATGAAACTATTTTTGAGATAATATCTAAAAATAAACTTCCCATAGTTATTGGAGGCGATCATTCAGTAACTGCAACTACATTAAAAGCAATAGGAGAATTCACAAATAAAAAAATCCATCTAATTTATTTTGATGCACATCCTGATTTTGTTACTTCCATAAGTGATTATTATGGCTCAGTGGTTAGTGATTCACTTGACTTCATAGAAATAGAAAATAGTATATTTGTTGGAACAAGGGCATGCGAACCAGAGGAAATTTTTAATTTAGAAACGTATAAAGCTAAAATTATTAATCCATTAGATATTCAGGAATTTGGAACAAAAAAAACACTAAAGAAAATTCTTGATACTTGCCATCCTAAATCTAAAAATAATCATATTTATCTATCTATCGATCTTGATTGCTTGGATCCTGTTTTTGCTCCTGGAATTTCTGTTCCAACTCCATGCGGATTGGATACATTAGAACTAACATTTTTCGTAAAAAAAATTCTTGAAAAATATTATATAGTGGGATGTGATATTGTAGAATTGTCACCTGCGTATGACATTAATAATGTTACTGCTAACTTTTCGGCACGGTTGTTAAAAGAGATGTTAGCATCTATTCGTGAATAAATCGACCCAAGACGTTTTAAGAGAACTTTGAAAATAGCAAAACCTGATAAAATTAATTTTTATTTCACCATTTTTTCCTTTTTTAAATTATCGGGGTAATAGTTAAATTTATAATTTTTTTTAATTGTTGTTTAAATTAAAAAATTATCAATATATTACTGAATTGACATTTTTGATAGAATTTTAGTTTTTTAAAATAAACTTTTGGAGTAATCAATACGCTCTATATTCATATCCAAGGATTTCTGATGCTATCTTCAGTTCTAAAATTTCATTTGTTCCTTCATATATCATAGTAGCTCTCGAATCTAGGAAGTGTTTTCCTACTCTGGATGTTTTTTTATAACCTTCAGAACCAAAAATTTGAACAGACATATTTGCTACCTCAAATGACATATTTGTAGCATAATATTTTGCTATCGCGGCTAATTTGTCGCTCTCTAGTCGGAGTTCAGAATATTTTTGATTGTTCCTATTTAATTTTGATATCCATTTATCGTCTCTTATTTTTAAATTTTCAATATAATCATTGAGCTGTTGCTTTGCAATTGAAGCACGATAAGTTAACCATTTTGAACTTTCAATGTAAACTTGGATTTTGGCTATATATTGTTGAATTAATTGTTTTTTTGCCAAAGAAGAACCATGTTGACATCTTCTTTTAGCATAAGATATAGATTCATTCAAACAATCTTTCATTACTCCTATTGCTCCCGCTGCAACACTTAATCTGCCATCAATTAATGCACTAAAAGCAATGCTTAATCCTTGACCTCGAAGTCCTAATAGATTTTCTTTAGGTATCTTACAATTATTAAACTCGATAATTGCATTTTTCACAGTCAATAATCCAATTTTATTCCTGATTTCTTTCTTCTTGATATTTGGCAAATCCATATCAATGATAAAAGCTGAAATACTTTTCGAATTACCACCTTTTTCTTTAGCATAGGTTGTTATTGTTTTAGCAAAAGTACCATTTCCTATCCAATGTTTTTTTCCATTAATTAAATAATAATCTCCTTTATCTTCAAACCGAGTGTTTAATAAAGAAGGATCGCTTCCAGCATCTGGTTCCGTTAAAGCAAATGCCATTATAGATTTCCCAGTTGTTGTATCGGGAAGATAAATTTTTTTCTGTTCATGATTTGACCATGTTTGTAGAACTAATTGGCCAATGGATGTATGACAAGAGAAGAAGGTCCTCATGGCACTTCCCTCTTCACCTATTCTTTCTAATGCGAGCATATATGTCAGAATATCATATCCAAGTCCTCTATATTGCTTTGAAATTGGACATCCTAACATACCTATTTTATTAAATTCAGGAATAAGCTGGTCATTTACTGATTCCTTTAGATAGGATTTTTCTTCATTAGTTCTAAGTAACTTACAAACCTTATCTACTTTCTGGAGAAAATCTTTTTGAAGTTTAGAAATTTCAAAATTCATAATGGAAATTTTCGTAAAAAAATCATTATTATCGGTATTTTTTTTTATCAAAATCCTTATTAATATATCGTAAAATAAAAATGATTCTTTCTTATATTATTTTAACAGGTTTTTGTGGAAACTTCTCTCAGTTATTGTAATTCAATATACAATCAATATAAGATCGTTATCTATTATAACTTTGATATATTAGATCATCCTCTCAAAATTGAGAAATAGATTGTCAAAAAATACTCTGAAGAAAAACTTGGTTCAATGTACCAGAGATTTTTATAAAATGGGATTAAATTCATCTATTTCAGGAAACCAGAGTATAAGAACAGACACTTATTGGATGTGGATAACTCCTTCTGGAGTTCCTAGGTATAGACTAACCCAACATGATCTGGTGAAGGTAAATCTGAGGGATGGGATGTATTCAGGACAATTAAAGCCTAGTGTTGAATGGAAATTACATAGTGCTATCTACAATAACATGGAAAATATCAGTTCCGTTTTGCATACTCACAGTCCTTATTCTTTATCGATTGCTATTTCTTCAGAGTTTCACCCCGTTTTAGAAGAAGCAGAAGTTGTATTAGGTGGTCCACCTTCTATTATATCAAACAAACCATCAGGGTCGAGTGAACTCGTAAAAGATGTTTTAAAAGTTATTATGGATAATGATAGCAGAGTTGTAATAATTCTTAATCATGGAATTATATCGATTGGTGAGACATTGGAGCAAGCGCGAATTAGGATCGAATCACTTGAAGAATGGTCTAGAATATTGGCAATATCAAAATTATTTGGTGGACCAAAATACTTTTTGAAATAATATCGCTGAATATATTTATACTTTATAACACTTTTTGTATTTCTAATTAATCTTTGAAATATTTTCTCATTATTTTTGACATTTGAAGTCGAGTTACTTTTTCATATTCTTCAGGGTGTTTTGTTTTTAAATGACGTAATGCAAATCTTACATTTTCACCGCATAATCTACATTCAGCCTTTCCAAACATAGTTCCTACAACTTTAATATATGTATAGTTACTTAACTATTTTGTTAAATAATCTGTATCATTTAGTCTAAAACCAAATTTATAAATCATTTAAATATAAAAATAAAATAATATTAGCAAATTAGCAATTCTATCTATCTTTATAGATTAACATCTACCTCTTATCTTTTATATCAGTTGTTAACGGTACTTTCTATATCTTGTTCTTCCATTTTTTCTTCATATTTTCTCTGCTGTGGTAACATAATATAAACACAAGCTCCTCCACACATAGTACATGGAACGTTATTTCCCTCATGTTGGCCTTGTCTTTTATGAATCCTTTCTGCTTCTTCAGGATTTATCGATAATTCAATTTGTTTCTGCCAATTAAGTGTCCTTCTTGCTTTTGTTATTTCTCTATCCCATTTTATTGCTTTTTCCCTCAACTTTACAATATCACCCGCATGAGCGGCTATTCTATATGCTATTAACCCTTCTTTTACATCCTCCACTGTAGGTAATGCCAAATGTTCTGCTGGGGTTAAATAACATAAAAGATCAACACCTTCGGATGCAGAAATTGCTGCTCCGATCGCACTGGCTATATGATCATATCCTGCTGCTATGTCAGTAACTAAAGGTCCTAAAACATAGTAGGGTACTTCTCCTATAAGTGATTTTGCTAATCTTACATTTGTAGCTACTTCATTTAAAGGAACATGCCCAGGACCTTCTATCATCACCTGAACATCATATTCATGTGCACGTTTTGCAAGACGCGCTACATTTATCATTTCAGCGACCTGAAGCTCATCATGAGAATCAAGAATAGAACCAGGTCTCAAGGCATCACCTAGGCTAAACGTTACATCATATTTTTTCGCTACTTCACACATATAATCAAAATGTTGAAAATAAGGATTCTCCTTTTCATATTTTAACATCCATGCAGCGGTTATAGTCCCTCCTTTGGAAACAATTCCTGCATGTCTTTTTACTTCTAAAATTCTTTTTGCAATATCTCTAGTAATACCAGAATGAATCGTTGTATAATCTACTCCATCTTTTGCATGTTTTTCAAAAGCGTTAAGAAAGTCATCTTCGGTTATATTCAGAGGATTCTTATATTTTTCTACCCCATATGCATATGCTTGATAAATAGGAACTGTTCCAAAGGTAATTGGTGCAGCTTCTAAGAGTTTCTCCCTAATCAAATTTAAATCTCCGCCATCTGACAAATCCATTATAGTATCTCCTCCATACTTTACCGCCACTTTAGCCTTGGATATCTCCTCTTCTAGATTTTGATATAACGTTGAAGTTCCTATATTTACATTAACTTTTGTCTTAAGGCCTTTTCCAATGCCCACCACTTTAATATCTTGTTTCCTTACATTATTTTTAGGAATAATGATAGAGCCATTCGCTACTTTATGAATAAGATAATCCAAACCAATATCTTCATCTTTTGCAACATGAAGCATTTCCTCTGTCGCAACTCCTCTTCTAGCACTGCTCATTTGAGTAACCATTTTCTTTCAAATAAATATATCAACTCTGGATATAAAAGAATGTCTAAAAATGACCAACGGATTTTATTTTTTCGATTAGTATTTATTTTAAAGATAATTTCTATAGGATATTCATTTTTGACAAATTATATTCAAGAAATTCTATATTAAGGTAAATTCTTTTAAGTGACTGTATGAAAAAGATATAAAATATAATAATGAATTCAGTTTTTTTATTCATTGAATCAAGTATATATAGTAAGATAGAAAGCAAATTCTTAATGGAGGTTCATAAATAATATTTCAAATCCTTTCACTATGTTAGATAATCTGAACTTTTTTAAGAGGTTGAAGAGAGTAATGAGACATGAATAATAGTCTAATTAATAGCATGTAGACAATAATCAATAAATTGATAACACTTACGCGTAAATTCCATTGAAGGAATCCACCTCAAACAAAATCGATCTGAATTATCGACAATCTTGTTAAGTGTAAATTCCATTGATAAACTCATGTTATATTCGTTAAAATATCTTGAGAATACATTATGAACAACATTAAACAAACAAGAGGTGTTCACTCTGAATAAAGAGAACAAAATAGTATTTTCAATACTATCGCTTTTATTCTTCTGACTAGTTCAGTATCTTTATCCAATATTTCACAAGCATATGCTCAGACAGTAAATAACGATCCAGACATTGTTGATGAATACGAGCTTGGAGATGATTGGAACACACCAACTGCTGGTGCTCCATGGCTAGAAGCAATCATTCCTGAGAATTTTCCTCTAAGTAATAGGATGTTGAAGGAGCGTTCTTCTTCACTGATGCTGCAAGGCAGAGCAGTTAACTTGATGAAACACTACTTGGTGAATGGACAGATGGACAGAACGATGCTCATCGACAGCATGGTTTGTTCGGTGCCTTAATAATATAACCTCCAAATACTAAATGGCGCGATCCATTTACATCTAGCCAACCTGGAAGAGAAGTAAAAGTTGATATCATATTTCCCGATACTTTTCCAGATAATTAAAAAATAATAGAGAATTTCTATTATTCTTATTCTAGAGAAAATTTAAATCAAACAAATTCCTTCTATACCTGATGATTATCACCAGCAAAAGACTTTGTAAGTCTCTACTTACAGCCTTGGCTGATGAAGAATTGCTTAAAACATTAAATTTTACTATAAATACTCCACCTACTCATTTCTTTACATACTATTTGAATGTATTATCAATATCATTCTTATCTCAGGATAGATTCAATGGATTCAGAAATATTCTTACCAGCTCGTCTAGCCTGATAAAATCGTATCCAGATTATCAAAAAAATTTAAGCATAGATATTACATGAATCGTCATACCTAACTCTTCGTAAGATATGGATCCCAAATCACCTTGTACATGATGTTGAAAAATTTCTCCAACTATCCAAATAATAATGAAGATGGAAATAGAAAATTGAAATGATTTGTAGTTTTTATTTATGAATACAACTGCTCCAAATATACCTACTCCAATAAATAACAATACAATCGTAACCAAATGATCAAAATTGAAGTTAACACTTTCTATCATTTTGATATTCTCAATTTACTCCTTTTCCTTAATCCAATAAAAAGCAAAAAAAGACCAAAAATAATAAGAATGATTTGAGAAAGAGGATAAAATATCGAGTCAGCCATGAATTCGTAATCCAGATACTCGAGCAAGTGATAGACTCCATGTGTAATTATAAATACTGTTCAAATCACTGATAACATTTTTTATGTTTTCGACAAACCTATTCTAAAGTATATTGGAATAATAACTGAAGCAAATATTATGAAACTACTAACTAGGTTGAGAATAGATAGGGGAATCACTATTTGCTTATTTTCTAAAATTCAAATATACCTTTTGGTCCCGAATATGGGATTAGCGTTTAACGATATTTTAGGTAAATTTCATTTACGATATCTAATTCTTTTATATCCAAAACACAAAGTGATAACATGCCACATTTTGATGGCTCTAATATCTACCGGAATTATGAAAATTTTCCCCACTCACATAGTCACGATCCAGCATTATTAGAAAAATTCCTTTTTCGGTTTTCCAAAAAATGGATAGCAGGATATACAGCTGAACAAGCTATATCTTATGCAAAAAAAGCGAATGATAGGGGGTTAATTTGCATCCTAAACTATCTTGGAGAAGAAATAACTGATACAGAGGAAATAAAAAATACCGTTAAAGAGTATCAAAATCTTTTAAGATATATAAAATTAGGTTATATAGACGGGTGTATTTCTATAAAACCAACTCAAATCGGACTTGCATTAGGATATGATCAATGTCTTGAGAATCTACAACAAATATTGAAAATAGCAAAAATTAACGACCTATTTGTATGGGTTGATATAGAATCATTCAAATTTGTTGATTTGACTATTTCAATTTATAAGGAAATACTAAAAAGGAATTTCCGAGCAGGTATAGTATTACAATCATATCTTAGAAAAAGCAATTCAGATTTAATTGATCTTTTAAAATATGATTCACACATTAGAATAGTAAAAGGCGCATACAAAGGAACGAATGACATTGCTTTTCAATCTAAAACAGAGATTGATGAAAATTTTTTCACCTTAGTCAAAACTCTATTTTCAAAAACTAATGAATCAAATAAGAAGGATCGTATAATGGCTATAGCAACACACGATTCAAAATTGATATTTAGAACAATAGATTTATTTTCGAAATATAACTTCAGTCGAGAAATTTTGCAATTTCAGTTTTTAAAGGGAATTCGTGATGAACTGAAGACGGATTTGTTAAATAGAGGTTTTCAAATTTACGAGTACATACCATATGGTAATAATTGGTTACCATATTCAATAAGAAGACTAAGAGAACGAAAAAGAAATATCTTGTTATTGATGCATTCGTTGATATCCTAATATGTCATATCCCTGCAACTCTATTCTCTTTAATAAGGAAATATCTTTGATCACCTTATCGCATACAGGTAGAAATCACAATTATAGCATAAGTAGTATAGGGAGTCAAATTCAGAGCACAGGATCATAACATCTTTACACCTTGGACAATCGATCTCATATTCTAATTCGTTCTCCTCAGAATATTCAGGAATTTCTAGAATTTTACTCGTATCGATAATTTCCTTTAGTTCTCTGGTTTTCAATGGGACAGATCTTTCAATTTCTGGCATTGATTTAGTAGTATTTTTCATAATTTTTTTTTACATTAAAATTATAAAAATCATAGGCACTCTGAGGAGAGTGAGGGGATGTATAATGATTGGTCCTAGAGTACAACAATTATTATCTGTACAATAGTATCTAGTCGAAAATGCTCAACACATTTGAGTATATTAATCATGAATTACAATTTATGATCTATCTATATTTTATTGTTTTAAACTCTCCATCGTTTGCAGAAACAATGATTTTATCAAAATTCAATTCTGCTTGCTCAGGAGTGACAAATATAGCACTAAATGGGGCAATGTTTCCAAAGCTATTTTGTTTTCCGTTATCACCAAATTGTACAATTACATTCCTAAGCTCATGAGGAAAGTTATTGTTTATTTTTACGCTTAGGGTCTTAACTGAATGCGAAGCCTCACCTCTTTCATGTATTTCTACACTGAGTCCAGCTCTTGGAATAAAAACTGTTAATACAACTATAGCAACTACTACAAATCCTCCTGCAATAACATATTTAGCAATTTTCTTGTAATCCCTCTTGTAAGGTTTTCGTTTTCCGTATTCATCCCATTTATTAGAATCTTTGTCCCATCTTCCCAATAATTAATAAATATTGAATTGTTCTAATAAAAGTTAATCATTCTATTTCTATGTTAATTTTGCAAAACTTTATTATATTTTACTATTTTTAAATAATAAAAAAATTTTATCCATTCACAAAATTTATTTAATAATAATTTAAAATATATTGGTGCCTGATAATGAAACATTTGAAAAAGTATTCGTATATCAAATAATGTCTGACAATATCGTCACTGCTAACATGAATACTACAGCATTAGATATTTCCAAATTAATGATAAAAAAGAATATCAGTTCCGTCGTAATTACAGACAGTAAAACTAATAAAATTATTGGTATTGTCACAGAAAGGGATTTGATAAGAAATGTTTGTGTTCCAAATATTTTAGCAAGCTCGGTAACGGCAGCAGGAAAGCTAATGTCTTCTCCACTTCTCACAATATCTAAAGAAACTACAATAAAAGAAGCTACAAAATTTATGTTAGAAAAGAGAATTAGACATATAGCCATAAGTGATGGTGAAGAGATTTTAGGTATAATTACTACCAGGGATTTAATTAATGATATGAGATCAAAAATCAAACCAGAAATGAATCTAGACTATAATATTTTGGATATGATGAATATGACTGATATTCCTCTAGAGGAAGGTGGTTTCTCTCTTCCCTTAGCAGAAGATGAATTGAAATAAATCTAATAACTCCTTATGAATTAAATAATCAATAAAACACTATAATACTAAAGATGAGTATAGATAACCATACTGATAAAGAGATTAAGGGTTTTTATAAATTAAAAAATATAGCAGTAGTTGGGATGTCCAGTAACACAGAAAAACCAGCGTATTTCGTTCCAAATTACTTAATTCAAAGAGGATACAACGTCATACCCGTAAACCCCAATTCAGATACTATTCTTGGAAAAAAGTGTTACGATCGTGTTTCTGAGATAGAAGAGAATGTTGATATCGTTAATATTTTTAGAAAGTCAGAAGATGTCTTTCCTGTGGTGCAAGATCTTCTAAAGAAAAATAATATTAAACTAATATGGTTACAAAAGGATATCTTTGACGAAAAA
Organism: Nitrososphaeraceae archaeon; assembly: GCA_042138015.1. GTDB lineage: Archaea > Thermoproteota > Nitrososphaeria > Nitrososphaerales > Nitrososphaeraceae > TH1177. The sequence continues at coordinate 10,986 of JBHIVA010000002.1, forward strand.
TCAATGAAGTTGGCAAAAGAAAAAGGAATTGATTTTGTTTATAATAGATGCATGATGGAAGAACATAGACGTCTATTTAACGCGTAAATCATTACCAAATATGCTTATTAATTATAACAAATATTATAGATACATGAATTTTATAATCAAGTCCTTTTAAGATAATATAAAATATAATACAGATAAAAAATAATAAAATGAAGAAAAAAGGCGTTCTTTGGATTCTTTCAGGAATTATTATTTTCCTTGGAATATTATTTATTGCTCAAAGCCAATCCATTGTGGGTCCAACTCAATCATTTATGTATGATAACCCAGAATGGAGTATAAATGGCTCCATATTACTCTCTGTTGGGATCCTAATTATGATTTCGTGTGTAGTCATATCATTGTGGAAAAATAAAAGAGTTTGATTAAAATCTCAATAAGGTTGAAAGTGATAAGAATTCTTTAGTTCTTGCTCTATCGATTTTCACATCTCACATTAAATAAATTTTTTTTTGGAAATAATAAATGAAATCTATCCAGTTAAATTACATTTTGCCAACATTTAATCTTAGATTAGTCTTTACATTCGCCTTAGGATTTTCTTTTTTTATTGTAATGTTTGTCCCAGCAATAATACATGGCCAAGGTTCCGAATCAGAGTTGACAGGTCCAATGATAGATAACGAAAACGAAACTACCACATCACAAACTACACCAGAAACACCTTCAACATTTCCAAATAATGGCTCCCCCAAGATGTTTGTAAAAATCACTTCTCATGAAAGTGCCCAAAAAGTGGACTCTGGAACCCTAGAAATTCTGGGTATATCTAGTGATAATAATGTACGAGACTGTATCGTCGAAATCGATTGGAACAATGAAAAACCAGGCTGGATTGTTAATCCTACAGGTCCAGGTGGTAAAAGTGATTTTTCAACATGGAGTTTCACTTATGATTTCAATACCCATGAAATCGAACCAGGGACGAATGAATTAACATCAAAATTGACATGTACAAAACCTGGCCCATTAACTAAATGGTATAGTGTTACATTAATAGGCAATCCATACCCCATACCGCGTCCTCTTCCAGTACCATAATCTAGTTTATTTTTTACATTATTTTTCTATGTCTTAACAAAATATCATCTTTAGGTAAATATAACGATCTCAGGTATTATTAAAATTATATATTGAACTTGAATTATAAATCCAATAGTTTGAACGACAATTTTTTAAACTCAAAATTGAATCTATTATTTTTTTTCTTTATGATGACTTTTCTCCTTTCAACTCCAATAATTAGCAGTTATGGACATACATTTACTTCAGACGAAACTTCACTTTATCTAACCTTTATAGATGAAATGAAAGTTCAAAAAAACTTGATTAAAAAGTATATGCAAGAAGGAAATTATGATTTTGCACAGGCTCACCTCACAAGGATGGTTGAACTTTATACAGATGAACTTAAAGAGGAACTAGCTGAAAAAAATAAGAGGGTTTCAACAGAAATCTCTTCTACAATCTTTAACATAGGTGATCAAATTAAACAAAGATTAGATGAAAAATCCATTTTGATCGCATTGGATGACTTGGATCCTATTTTAGTAGAATCTATAGATATTAGATTAGACCCAACAGTTCTTAGTAATTCTACTGTACATGGTCTACATTTCACAGAATTAGTAAATTCTATGGACACAAATTACAAACACTCTTTTATTTCAAAGGACATGGTTAATGATTCTGAGATACGTATTCCTGAAATATCAAATAAAACTTCACAATTAGAACATAAAAATAATCACGTCGCGATAAAAGATACGGAGACTGGTGGAAATAATGTATCTGATCTTGTGTCATATGATACAGCTAGAGGTTTATTGACTGTTATCAAGGATCTCTATAATACCACTATAAAACAAGATATTAACCAAACTAAATCTGCAGAACTTGATCAAATTAACATCGCATTGAATCAAACTGCTAATGTAATTGATTCAAAGCTACCATATAAAGACCTTGCAATACAAGTACATGGAATAATTCATCCGAATGTCATAGAGGTATACGGACTTGATCATTTAGCTATCAATCAACCTAAGACTTTAAAATCATCAGGAGAAAATTCTCATTCTTAAATCAATATATTAAAGCATTGATTTATTTAATACATTTACAGATTTTTTTGAAAGAGTCAGCTGAATTGCGAATTTGAAAGCAAACCATAAATCAAAAATTAGTTTAGTACCTAACCAATTTAAAAATGAAATTTTTATATTAATACTAATAGTTATAATCTCTTTTTTTCTGAGATTTTATGGGGTAGGTGATTTAGGATTTAATAATGATGAAGCAATTTATGTTGCACAAGCTGCTTCCCTTGCAGATTATGAAGAATTTCGAGAACACTTTTCAATTTTTAGGGCTCATCCTCTACTAATGCAATTTTTCGTTTCGTTATCATTGTCATTATTGGGTATAAGTGAAATTTCTGCAAGATTAATACCTGTTTTAATGGGAACTGGAATAGTATTTCTTTCATATTTTATAGCAAAATTTATCTATTCTAAAAAAGTTGCAATTGTCTCTGCGATAATAATAGCGCTATTACCATATCATATTATAATTTCTAAACAAGTTCTAGTTGATGTGTCATTCTCCTTTTTTCTCACTCTTAATATTTTGTTATTAGTTATTTATCTCAAAGGTAATACCAATAAGGGATTATTATTATTTTTAATAGGCTCGTGTTCTGGCTTTTCTTTTCTTTCAAAAGAAATAGGATTAATAGTTCTAATTGCTTCAATAATAACGATCTCTTTAAGCAAAAAAAATTATATAAAAAATATTACTATAATATTATCTACATTTTTAATTGTTACTTCTCCTTATTGGATTTCTTTTTTGTTTATAGAAGATGCTCAAAAATCAATTATTGAATATTTTAATTGGCAATCATCAAGGCCTTCAAACCATGACCAAATTTATTATTTGGAGGTATTATTAAAAGAGAGTATTGGGTATCCTCTTTCTTTCCTAGTTCTTATTTTTTATGTCCATTTTATATTCCATAGGAAACTTTGGAATTCACTAACAATATTAATTCCTTTTATTTGGATACCTATCCTATTCATTTTTTTTCAGATTGTTCCTATAAAGAATTTTACTTTTCTATATTCTATTGTACCTTTATTTGTTATCGTCGGAATATCTGTACTGTTTAATTCTCAATTAAATAAAATAAGATTTAATAACATTATCATATTGATCTTAATACCTGTGATTTTAATTTCTAATACTTTTTTCTTTAATAATTTTGTATTCTCTCTTCCATATTATCCAACTCTCGGATCTGAATCAGTTACTTTTATGAAAGATGCATCATTATGGTTAAAAGAAAATACTCCAAAAAATTCTACAGCATTAACACTATATACCCACATGTCTAATCTAATAAAATTTTACTCACAGAGAGATTCTATAGCTCTTCAATCAAATAATAATCCAGCGTATGATAAGATAGACGATGCAGACTTTCTCATTGTTGCTAAAAAAATAAATTATATAGTATACGAGAAGGTTCAACTAGATAACGCAAATTTTTTAAGAAATGAGGCAAAAAAAATGGATGAATATATAAAAAAGTATAATGCTATACCTGTTTATACATCATACGCAAATCATACTAATGGTGAGGGAAAAAGTTCATCAAAACCTGCTATAATAATTTACGCAATTAATTAGGTCAAAATGATAAAAATAAAAAGTGATAACAGATAAAAATTCTCTTCATTATTCAAGGTTCAAAGTGATGGTTTTTAGCAAAATCTCTAACCTAATATTTTTCTCCCTATTAATGATATTAGTTACAGGTTTGCTAATCCACTATGAATCATTTTTACTAAAGTTATCATATTCTGCTAATGATGAAATAGATGGTAATCAAACTCCTATAGAACATATTATAGTTTTATCCCAAGGACGTCGTAGTTTCGATAATTATTTTGGTACTTATCCAGGAGCGAATGGATTTCCTAATAATATTTCTATACCAACTAACCCTCTGGAAAATCCTGTAGAATTTAAGAATTTTACAATAAATTTAGATGTTAAATTAAATCATTCTAATACCAAAAATGAAAAATTCATTATCACAAAAGGCGGTTTAGGTAAGGAAACTCCTGGGGATAATTTAAATTTTGGCATCTTAGTAACACGTGATTCTAAAATTAAAGCAGGATTTGAGGATAGACAAGGAATGGATAATTTCGTCTATTCTACCAAAAGATATAATGATAATAAATGGCATAACATACTCGTTTCATATGACGGGAATACTTTAAGTCTTTATATAGATAAAATTCTGGTAGCCAAAAAAAATACCAATAATGCTGATCCAGACGATAACAAATTACCGTTTATAAGAATAGGAGCAAATTTCTTGAAAACTGAATTATTTTTCACCGGTGATTTAGACCGTTTAAAAATTTGGAACAGAACCTTAACAGAAACCGAAATCACCTCTCTTTTAAATGGATCAGAAAATAATTACGACCCATTGATTGATCTAGAGAGGGATTTAAATTCAACTTCTGAGTTTATTAATTTTAATGGATCTAATTATTTTGATATTAAAGCAACCTCAAAAAATTCTCAAGCGACCCTAGTTAAACCATTTAATCTCCAAAATACGAAAACTCCTCAATTAAGTTTTGATAAAACTGTATTTGAGAAATCGTATAATTATGGGTTTATGGATGGTTTTATCAATGCGCAAAATACTGATTCCTTTAATGAAAATGAGACAATCGTAATGGGATATTATGACAATAAGACAATTGGATTGTATTGGCTTCTTGCATCTGAATATGTATTGGCAGACAATTTTTTCGGTTCAACATCTAATGACCTCGCTAATAATCTTCGTTTGTATTCTTTAGATTCCAATTCGTATAAAAAAAATATACCACAAGAGGGGCTGTTAAATATAAATTCCACTCTTTTTGATATTCTTGAAAAAAACGATGTTTCTTGGAAAATTTATGTTGAAAATTACGATCCGAATTTGAATTACACTCTTGACAATGACATATCTAAACGTCATCTACCTTTAAACCCTATTTTGGCTATACCACGATTCGTAGAAAATTCCACATTAAATTCTAAGATAGTAGACCTAAACCAGTATTTTAAAGACTTAAAAGAAGGACTTCCAGATATATCTTATATTGTATCCTCTGATAGTCATGAAACCTCTCCAAAGGATATTTTAAAAGGCGAAGAATTTGTTACCACATTGGTAGCTGCTCTCATGCAAAGCAAATACTGGAAAGATAGTGTGTTTATATTAACCTATAGTAGTTCAGGGGGATGGTATGATCATGTTATACCTCCTCAATTAGATGGAAATCAATTAGGATTTCGGGTTCCTTCATTGATAATCTCTCCCTATGCCAAAACAGGGTTAGTAGATAGTACATTATATGACTCTACTTCAATTCTAAAATTTATTGAATATAACAAAAATATTACTTTACCAAATTCAAGTGAATTGAAATCTAATAATCTAATAAATTCTTTTAATTTTGATAATAATCCAAAAAATTCAAAAAAAATTGTAAATGATTTAATCAATGAATATGAAGTAAGAAATTTTGGAACAGTAGAAGAGGATGAAATTGATAATATTCACTTTATTTTCATATTATATAGTTTAATAATTATCTCTATTCCAATCATTTTTTTCTCAAGTCTTGTAAGGATTAAAAATAAAAACGAATCGTAAGTATATATTATCTCTTTTATTAAAAATTTTTGAAGATTATAAAATTTTCCATAGATTGATTGTATAGAATGTTAATTTTACAATAATCTATTTCTTTTATAATTTTGATAAATATGATTGATATAACTTGTGATTTAGAACTCCCCAAACACGAGATAAAGAAATATTAAACAATATAATTTCCTTGATATCAGATGGTGAACATGACGCTTTCTATATTATTAGTATTATTCTTTTCATTTATTTTATTAAATCAGAATATACAATTTTCTCTTGCCATTGATGACCGTGATCAATACATGCTTTTTTCTGAAACATATTCGAGGTCTCTTAATAATGAATATAAGGTAGATCTCCCTCTCACTACTAACTTTCAATCTGAAGTTGAAAATAAGGTTTACAGTTATGAAGAAAATTACGTTGAAAAACCTGATAAGTCAAAGAAGGACAAAGATAAATCTGACGATGAAGATAAATACAAGGATTCATACGGAAAGCTCAATTTTGTAGCGGTTGGAGATTGGGATTGTAATTCCAATGCAAAAAAAACTGTCAAGAATATAAAAAAACTCAGTCCAGAAGTGGTTATTGGTCTTGGTGATTATTCCTATGGATCTAGTGCAAAGTGTTGGTTTAAGTTAGTAGAAGATATTTCTGACAAACTAAAAATAACTCTCGGAAATCATGATACCGATAGTTCTAAGAAGACAAAAGAATATAGAGAATTTTTCGGATTAGAAAAACAATACTTCTCTTTTAATTTTGAAAATATCCATTTCCTTTCACTCTCAACTGAAGTACCATATGACGATGACTCCGAACAGTATGATTTTGTTATTTCAGATTTAAAAAAATATTCTAAGAATCCTTTTATTGATTGGATAATAGTTTTCTTCCATAGACAGGCATATGGGTCAGGCTCTACTCCAGAGAATGAAGATGACTTTGCTGAAACATATCATCCTATTTTTGAAAAATATGGTGTAAATTTAGCTCTTCAGGCACATCAACATATCTACGAACGAATATTTCCCCTCGCTTTCGATGAAGATGAAGAGTATGAACCAATTATAACTGATGAAAGCTATAACACATATGACGCCATGGAGGGTGTTATGTTTATAACTGTTGGAACTGGAGGGGCTACCGCTACAGGATTAAGTTCTACCAACGAATATACTGCTGAAAGATTTGTTAAAAACGGAGTCTTGAATATGGAAATTGTTAATAATGGGAAAACCCTTAAAGGTACATTTTACGGAAACGATAAAAAGATATACGATGAATTTACTATAAATAAATGATAAAATTTTTTTCCATTTTAAACAAAATATTATACAAATTTGAATTTTGGTAAAATTAAAAACCCTAAATTTACATATTGTACGATTTTTATCTACTAGAATTAAAACTAAAGTTTATATTTTTTTTCTAATTAACTAGAAAATCCGTCTCTACCTAAATTATATTTTTGGTATTAAAAATATATGCAAAATAAAACAATAAAATTTGTAGTAGTTGAATTAACGTATTTTCAAATATTGTTTTGGTTTAATTCTAGTCTTTTATTGTAGTATTACTAAGCCCACATTTTTTACATTTACTTTCGATAGTTCTCTCTTTTTCTTTCTCAATAATTTCCCCCCCACAACATGGACAATTCATATCTTCCACTGAATGTTGTTGGAATAAAAACCTTAAATAAAGATTGATTAAATCCTTTTTTGTAGAATGCTACTGTAAATTTAATTTTCTAAACTCATATGAGCTTGTCTCTCATATTCATATGCCTTTGACAAAAGGTCTATTGATATCTGATTTTCAGTAATATTAGATGTTTCTTTATAATTAATATAATGTTTATAACTCTCAATTTCATTCTTCAGGGAATCTGAATATGCCTGAAAGAGAGGTTTATACTCTTCAGAGGCCGAAAAATCGTCTACTCTCTCTACAATATCCTTTAGATTTGTAATATACTCGTTTGTCTCTTTAATAATGGTTTTATTATCTAGTGTTCCTTCTTGAGACAGAACTAAAAGGTTAAACTCATAAGAAATATCATTTAGGTGTTTGTCTACTGATTCAATAAAATTTTTGGATTTTTCTTCTAAATCTGTATGTTGTGTTGTTTGGTCATTTAGTGAGTGAAATAACGCTGTGGCTTTGTTTATCCCATTCGTAATTATCAGAAGAAGCAGAAAAAAACCAAGCAAAATACTATAATGCATAGTCTTGTTCATTGATTTATCAAAGTTATATACTTCATATTTAAATTTATAACGAGTCTTCTTTTTCCTTTAGAAAAAAATATAAAACTTTATAATTTTATTTACCTAAAATTTTTAATAATTAGTTCTGTGTGTCCAGATCTCTTTTGTGGTTTACTATTTATTGATCTAATAGATCCAATTTTTACAATATTATTACTAAAATCTCTATACAATTCTCTAATTATTTCTGTATCTGAATTACTTTGGATTATTTTGCAACCTATATTATCCAGTCTATGAAATATATTAGCAAGTCTTTTTTGTTGATGGATATCAAAACCACTATTAGTATAATTAGTAAATCTCGATGTTTCATTTATGGGATTATATGGAGGATCTAAATAAACAAAGTCATTCGACTTTACATTATTTAGCAATATTTCTTCAAAATCTTTCTTTTGAATTATTGTATTGGGATTTCTTAGAAGGCAAGTTATGTTTAATAAATTGTTTTCATCACATATTTTTGGTTTTATATACCTACCAAATGGTACATTAAAACCACCATTTTTATTTACTCTGTATAAACCGTTATAACATGTCTTATTTAAAGCGATAAATCTTGCAGCACAATGAATTTTATCTGAGTTATTTCTATCACGAAGTTCATAATAAAATGTTTTGGGATCAACATAATATTTTTTTTCATATTCTCTCAATAAAGTAATTAACTTATGGGGATATTTTTTAATAATAATATAAGCATTAATCAACTCAGGATTAGTATCAGACAAATATGAAGAGAAATTCTTGTTTCTTCTATTGCTCTGGTTAATATAGAAAAAAAGAGCCCCTCCTCCTAAGAATGGTTCAAAGTATCTTGAAAATGTTTTTGGGATGTGCTTTTCTATAACAGGTATTAATCGAGATTTTCCACCTGCCCATTTAACAAAAGGATGAAATTTTTTAGTTAAAACTTGAGAAGATTTATTTAAATTATATGAGGAGATACTCAAGGCAAGTATAAATTTCAAGAATTAAATATAAAGTTTAACAAAGTGCATTTTTGTAAAATGCTAAATCTAACAATTATCTGAAATGAGTCTCATGATTTTGATTTATTTATTAATACAACAAAAAATAGAATATTTATCAAAAGTAGAGTCTATTTGAATTTTTATACTCCCTGATTTTGGAATATACACCTTGAAACTATTTACCAACTTTAATTTATAATTATATTTAATAAATAGAATCGTGTATTTCTTGAAATAAACAGCATTACAAAAACAGGTTAGATACTATTCATATTAGAAATACAGTTTTGTTTTCTTCTTTAATTTGTATTTTGCATTTTATAAATTATGATATATATTAAACAATTAAGTTTTTTTATAAATCACTATGAATAGGAAAAAGTAAAGTATATTCAACAAAATTATATTTAAGCATAAATCATAGGGAGATATAATCATTCATTTGTATTTTTCAATTATTCTATAAATGACCTGTATTAAGAAATTAAGAAGATATTCAGTATATAATAAATATATATTTTTTGTCTTAAAATAAAATATACTATGAATAGCCATTTCAATATGTTATTAGAACTATTATAAACCTAGTCAAAATCTTACTTAAAGTTGAGTTACGCTGCTTTAAAGCTTAATTAATGTTGTATTATAAAATTATAATCAGTAGTTTTAAAAATCTCATTTGAATAATTAGATAATCTTTTTAATGCATTTAATCTTTTTTTTCTATCCAGTTCGGATCCTTTTATAACTTCACTTAAATAACTTACTGATTTGTCGTATGTTTTTCTCGCTATTGGATAAGGAACTCCATCTTTTCCACCGTGTGCGTAATTAAATTTTACAGGGTCTCTCCACGATGCTTTATTACCGTACAATAGTTGTGATATTAGGGATAAAGCTCTTATTGATCCTGGTCCAACTCCTTTTATTTCAATTAGTTGTTCGTAACTCTGTGGGTTGACATCATAAATCCTATCAAAAATCCTCCAATCTAGGTACCTAGGCATTTCATATTCTTCATAAATTTCTGATTTGTGATTACTTTTTCCAACATCTTTTACAACCTTCTCACTCCTGATCCATGAATCTAACCTTGATTGATCAGATTTATCAACAATCTGTAATACTGATGACTTTATTTCCTTTGAACCCGATTTTGATAAATCTACACAAGTTTTTCTATTTTCTTCTGACTCCTTAGAAGTCATATCTAATACGTTGGGTAGTTTTTTAGAAGATATGATACCTGCGTGAGGTTCAATTATGTAACTCTTCAAATTGTCTGATATCCAATGATACCTTCTGGCCATCTTATACTGGTTATTCAGTCCTTGTTGAATAATTGTCCAATTGGAATATTCATCAAATAAAAAAACATGATGATAAAGATTATAACCATCCTGAATTGCAGAATTATCTACTTTTGCAGCCATTTTACTTGCATAAACTAATTTATCAATCTTTTGAGTAGATAAATTATAATTTTCTTCCGCAAGTTTTGGTATCTCAGACTTGGGAAGTAAGGCATTCTTTCCTTTTCCGCCGGTTATGGAAATTTTATGAAACTCATTTGATAACGCTTTTTTTAATACTCCAGTTACCACAGTAGTTAATCCAGACGAATGCCAATCGAAACCCAAAACGCAACCAAATGCTTGAAACCAGAGAGGATCAGAGATTTTTTTAAAAAATTCCTTTGTACCTTTTTCTTGTATTATTATTTTAGAAATAATCGAAGAAAGCTCTGTCATAAGTTTAATTAAATAGGAAGGTGCATGTCCTCCGTGCAAAGGTAAATTAATTGTTCCTCTTTTCAAACCTTAAACACTTTAATTGATATTTACTATTATATCTTTTTTATTCTATTATTGAAATTTATATTCAAAAATAGGAAATCTATAATATTACTATATGACTAATATGATAGAGTTGTATAAAATATACGTTACTAGAAAGATCGATGAAACTGGCTTAAATTTACTAAAAAAAAAATATGATGTTTATATTAATAAATCCTATATTTCTCCTTCAAAACGAGAGTTAGCTAAAAAAGTCAAAGGCGTAAATGCAATATTATGTACACTATCAGAGAAAATTGATTCAGAAATAATGGATGCAGCAGGAGACAATCTAAAGGTTATAAGCACATTTAGTACGGGGTTTGAACATATAGATCTAAATGAGGCAAGCAAAAGAGGGATTTATGTAACTAATACTGGAAATATATTAGCTGAGGCTACTGCTGATTTGACATTCGCTCTTATTCTTGGAGTAGGTAGAAAAATAGTTGAAGGACACAAATACATCATCAATAATAAATGGAAACATGGATGGATGCCAAATTTATTTGTTGGAACAAATATATTTAATTCTACCTTAGGAATTCTTGGTCTGGGCAATATTGGTTCAGCTGTAGCTAGAAGAGCAAAAGCCTTTAACATGAATATTATTTACAATAATAGAAATAAATTAAATTCAAAAGTTGAGAAGAAACTCGGTGTTACTTTTGTAGATAAAAATTATTTATTTAGAAATAGCGATTTTCTCTCGATTCACGTTGGTTTACAAAAGGAAAACTATCACTTAATTAGTATGAACGAGTTGAAAATGATGAAAAAAACTTCCTTTTTAATTAATACCTCTAGAGGCTCTGTAGTTGATGAAAGATCGCTTTGTATCGCGTTGAAAAAGAAATGGATATCTGGAGCCGGTTTAGATGTTTTTGAAATTGAACCAATAGAAAAAAATAATCCTTTATTAAAAAAAAATAATGTGATTATTTTACCTCATATTGGTAGTGCAACTCGAGAAACAAGAGCTAAAATGTCTAAAGTTGCTGCACTAAATATATCTAATATTTTTGAGCGAAAGCTCCCATTATATTTGGTTAATAAACAAATCCAAGGATTACTCGTAAAATAATCATTCTTTTCAAGAATCTAATAATCTTTTATAAAATATTTCTTCATAATCTTCTTTAGTACCTTTTATACAATTTGTGGTTACAATCTTAATATTTTGTATTCCTATTTTTCCTTTTGGAAGTAAATTTTTCTCTTGCAACAACCTTATCTTTTCCCCAATTGGCAATTGATGTTCTTCACAAGACATTCCAACCAAAAATTCTTCACTACTATGAATTGAAATAAAATAGGATGGAGGAATATTGCATTGTGTACTTTGAGAAGAATAAGAGCATCTGTTTGGTAATGCCATAATTCTAATTGTATCTTCGTACTTATATTTTAAACTCAATTCATTTGTAATCTTTTATCTTCAAGAAATTTATAACAGGCTACAACTATAAGTAATTGTAGAATGGGAAGTAGAAAAAGGCGTACAATTAAACCTCAAAGAAAAACTAGAAGTGTTGAAGGACGTTGTCCAAAATGTACCACTATTGTTAGATTCAATGTATCTGGACCTGTCGGTGACGAAATATATGAATGCAGAGGTTGTATGACCAAGTATCATATTAATGATCTATGACCTGCTTTTTCTTTTATCTTATTTGCTATAGTTAAGCATAGATGAAGAAGATATGTAGAGTATTTAGATACAATTACATTTTATTATCCATCTCCATTAATGTGCATTATGGTAGAAAAGATTGACTATACCGGTGATATCTATCTTTATAGTAGTGGAATGCCTAAGGATTTGATAGAAAAAGCTAAATCTACATTAGTAGATAATTATGGAATAATAGACGAAGATATCAGAGTTATTGAAATTCCTGAGGGAGTTCCAGAAGGATCAATAATGGTCACGATATGGCCTCACTATTTATCTGTTGCAAAGGTAAAGAAAGTAAGAGAGGGATCTATTTATGCACCACAATTGTTCAATATCGATATTTAATTGGACTTAACCCATAACTATTTGGGTAGAATGATCTGTCTAAGAATATTTGAATTCAAATTACTAAACGAATAAGACTTTCATTATACCCAATAAAAAAAGAAATGAATATTAGGAATTTAGTTAAAATTTAATTCTACTTATTTTATATATTTTAACATGGTAATATCATATTTCTGCAATAAGAAAAGGCATCTAGATTGTCCATTAGAAATTCCGATAGATGATTTTTGTGAATCAGATCATGATTGTTCCTTTGATATAAAATTAAAAAAATGTGAATGTTCATGTCATTATAATTAAAAAAGTATTATTAAGACCCTTTAGGTTGTATTCTCGATACAAAAAATATAATTTAAATTCATGAAAAATAATATTAATGAGAAAATTATAAAGTTTAGTTATGCAAATAAATGGAATTGACAAGTGCTCGTTCTGCAACTCTAGGACAATTAAAGGTTATAGTCTTTGTTCAAAATGTATTCAATTTTACAACATAACAATAAGTGATAACGAATTGGAAGGTTGTGGATGCGATCAATAAATCACAAATTGTATTATTGTTTAATTACATTGTTCAAAGGGTCAGAAACTGGTAAATTTAATCATAATTTTTCATACAGCCACCACATCATCATTCCCTTTAATCAACTAAACCTATACTATCTAACAAATTTTGTGCTTTTTTCTTTAATTTGTTATCAATCTTTACTACTACTAATCCTTCAAGGGGCTGTCCATATAAAATTAAAGAGTTATTCAAAGCTAATACAAAAACAGGTAAAGCCAACAAATCCTCTTCTCCTTCAACGCATAATATTGCTTTCTCGTTGTTTTTTATGACGGTTTTTATTATATTATAAGCCTGTAAAGAAATAGTTCCCTGTTTGTTTATACATTTGTAGATTTTAATTTTCTTATCTCCTGAATATGCCTTTTTTATTTTTAAATTCTTTAATTCTGATCGCTTAACCCTTCTTTCCACTCCATCAATAATTGCTAATTTAGGAAAAATTCCATACGATAAAATTTTCTCAGTAGTAGCATCTCCCACAGTAATCACATTAATTTTATTACCACTGTTGAGTTTGTATAAAATTTCTATTATATTTTCTTTAGTTACATCTTCATTTTTTATTAGATCTCCGAACGGTTTTTTTAAAATTTTTAATTGTTCTTCTTTGATGGGCATTTTTAAATAAGTTTTTTTTCAATACTGGTTTATTATTTTTAATTCCTGGTTTATTATTTTTAATTCGTAAATTCATTCTTATTTTCTTGTTCTGTTTTTTCTTGAGCAATCATTTCTGCTGCTATGACACTTATTCTACCCGCTATAGATTTAGCTATTTTTAAAAAAACTTGAGTTTGTAAAGAATTGGGTTCTGAGCTTACAGTAGGTTTACCGGTATCACTTCCTTGCATAATTTGAGGATGTAAAGGAATTTCGCCAAGATGTGGAATTTTGAATTCATCACTTATCTTCTGTGCTCCTCCAGTACCGAAAATATGTACATGGGATCTGCAATTAGGACATTCTAGGTAACTCATATTTTCGACTACTCCTATGATCGGAACATTCAATTTGTTAAACATTCCGATAGCTTTTACTGCAACATTCATCGCGACATCTTGTGGTGTTGTTACAACTAATATTCCAGTTATTGGAATAGTTTGTGCTATTGTCAATGGGGCATCTCCAGTTCCTGGTGGTAGGTCAATTATAAGATAATCAAGTTCACCCCAATTTACGTCAGTCAAGAATTGTTTAATTATTCCAGAAATTATCGGTCCTCTATAAATTCCCGCCTGTTGCGATTGTTCATAGAAAAATCCCATAGAGATTATCTTCACACCTTCTGCAATTGGTGGTTGAATCTTATTATTCTCAACCAAAGGCGTATCTTTTAACCCGAACATCAAAGGAACACTTGGTCCGTAAATATCAGCGTCCAAAAGACCAACCTTTGCTCCAGTTTTGGCAAGTGAAATCGCTAAATTTACCGAGACAGTAGTTTTTCCTACACCTCCTTTTCCACTAGCTACCGCAATAATATTTTTAACTCCAGGCAAAAGTTCATCCAAAGAAACAGCCCTTCCTTCCATAACTTTTGCAGTTACTTTTAGATCCAACTCTGCTACACCTAAATCAGATATTGCATTTCTTACATCCTCCTCTATCTCACTATTAAAAGGACAAGCGGGAGTAGTAAGTTCGAGCGTAAAAGATACTTTATCATTATTAATATTCAAATCTTTGATCATTCCCATTGATACTATGTCTTTATGTAATTCAGGATCAACAACCTTCTTCAATGAGGACATAACCTTATCAACTGTAACCATCTTGAGAACAAGGATATCCAATAATATTTAAATATTCATTTCTTAGAAAGCAATGTAGGAATTAATTATAAACCTTTAATCCCTCTCATCTTATAGAGATGGCTAAACAAAAAGTTCATAAATTGATAAATTATATCCTAAATCGTCAAGAATGTTTTATATTATTTCCATGACAGATGTTGTACGAATCCCTCCTAATAGGTTAACCGATTCACTAAAAAATACTGCGATAGCAATCCTTAAAGAAAAATATGAAAGTATGATCAATGCAGAATTGGGTTATGTTATAATGATAATCGATGCACATGTCGATACTGTAGGAAAATTAGTTAGTGGAGATGGGGCAACATATCATAAAGTAACATTTAAAGGATTAACATTTTTTCCTAAAATGCAAGAAATAGTAGAAGGAGAAATAATTGAAATAACAGATTTTGGTGCTTTTGTAAGGATAGGACCAACCGATGCTCTATTACATCTATCTCAGATTACGGATGATTATTTGAAAAGTGATATTAAACAAGGATTAATTGTTGCAAATCAAACCTCTAAATCATTAAGAATAGGCTCGAAAATGAGATCCAGAATTACTGCTGTTAGTTTGGGCAAAGGATCTTCAATGGGAAAAATAGGAATAACATGTAGACAACCATTCTTGGGATCGTTTGAATGGATAATGGAAGAAATTGAAAAATCAAAACAACCAGCACAACCTACCTCCAAGGAGAAGAAAGGAGGTCCAAAGTAATTGCCAAAGGAATTAGCTTGTAAGAAATGTAAGGCAATTACGATTGGTAAAGTTTGTCCTGTTTGTAATTCAACAGATCTTTCTAGTGACTGGTCTGGAATAATTATAGTTTTTAATCCTGAAAAATCTCAAATAGCACGTACATTGGAAATAAAGACAGCACACAAATACGCACTCAAAGTCTCTTGAAGTCGTTATTAGATTATATAGAATTAAGGAAGACCCTGCGAAATTTTATACTTGAAGATTTAGGACGCGGGGATATAACTAGTGAAAATCTAGAACACAAAGATAGGATAGTGTCAGCATTTATAATATATAAATCCAACATAACTTGTATTCTGAGTGGAATAGAAGAAGTAGAAATGCTATTCGATATGTTTGGCTGTGAGACAACCTACTTAAAAAAAGATGGAGACAAAATCTCTCCATATACACGCGTAATAAAAATCAGAGGAAAGGCAAAGGAAATTTTAAAGGTTGAAAGAACCGCATTAAACTTGCTTATGCGGATGAGTGGAATTGCTACAAATACAAGATCATTTGTAGAGATAGTAAAACATATCGATTCTTCCATAGTTGTATCCGCTACCAGAAAGACCGCACCAGGTTTACGAATATTGGATAAAAAAGCTGTCGTTGCTGGTGGTGGTGATTCTCATAGGTTCCGACTAGATGATATGGTTATAATAAAGAGCAATCATTTACAGATTGACAAATCAATAACAAATTTAATATCTCTAATGAAAAAAAGAGTTGGATCATCCATAAAAATAGAATGTGAAGTGAGAGACCATGAAGAGGCTCTTGAAGCAATTCAAGCAGGTGTAGATGTGATAATGTTAGATAACTTTTCTCCTTCTCAAGTTAAAAGAACAATTAATAAAATTAGAGATTTGAACCTTCGAAAGAAGGTTAAGATTGAGATTTCAGGTGGTATCACTAAAGAAAATATATCTAAATATGCGATTCATAAACCTGATATTATTTCAGTAGGTTATTTAACCCACTCATCTGAAGCATTAGACTTTAGTTTAAGAATATCAAATTAATCATTTATGTATGTTATATTCAATTGAGATGAGATTATCTTCTTCTATTACGTTCTGGCTTCTTTTGTCCAGGTGGAATCCTCTTTTCAAATCTCTTTATGTAATTTTCCTTGTTTCTTACCTTGGATATTGAACTTGATTTTTCCTTTGCTTGTACTTTCGGTGTTTGACCCTTTACCTTCCCTGCTTTTGTAAGTGATCCGTGAGTTGGCATAAATATAATTATAGTAAATCGATTATTAAATGTAACACCATAATGTGGCAATCTTTGTATCCCGTGCACATTATTGAGGCAAATGTATCCTAGATAGTACTAACTTAAATGCTCATTCAATAGATCTTAGTATTCTAGAGTAATTGAACCTCTCAAAAAACCAGTATATTGAAGAAATCATTTCTTTAAAAAAAGAAACAGATGCAGTAATACTTGCACATAATTATCAGCTTCCAGAAGTGCAAGATGTAGCTGATTTTGTAGGCGACTCACTAGCTCTGTCAAGATCAGCAGAGAAAACAAAGGCAAAAACCATTATTTTTTGTGGTGTCCATTTTATGGCCGAGACTGCATCGATAATTTGTCCTGATAAGACTGTTCTTATACCAGATGCCTCTGCTGGTTGTTCTCTTGCGTCCTCCATTAATTCTAAAGAATTGGAAAACTGGAAGAAGCAACATCCTGGAGCCGTTGTAGTGAGTTATGTAAACACTTCTGCGGATGTGAAAGCTCTTTCTGACTATTGTTGTACTTCTTCCAACGCGGTTAAAATTGTAAATAGTATACCTAAACATAAAGAGATCCTCTTTCTCCCTGATATGTTCTTGGGAGCATATGTTTCAGAAGTAACCAAAAGAAAAAATATGTTCATATGGCCAGGTGAATGTCACGTCCATGCAGGAATTAAATCTGAAGATATCAACTTAATGTTAAAGAAATACAAAAATGCAGATTTTTTGGTACATCCAGAATGTAGTTGTACATCTTCTACTTTGTATCATATCGCTACTGGTGATTTATTTAAGACTGGTCACATTTTATCTACTGAAGGGATGATGAAACATGCAAAGAATTCAACAAATAATGAATTTGTGGTTGCCACAGAAACAGGAATACTTTATAGGATGCAAAAGGAAAATCGCCACAAAAGTTTCATACCAATTAAAAGTGATGCAACCTGTAAATATATGAAAATGATAACGATCGAAAAAGTTTACAACTCATTATTAAATAATGTCTACAGAGTTAAAGTCGATAGAAGAAAAGCTGAACGGGCAAGACTCGCGATTGAAAAAATGTTATCTATTGGATAAGTTTTATTATATTATTATATTAAACTATAAATAGACATAGTTACTTATATTCGGATAATTAATGTCCATAATATAGATTTTATATCTGACTTCCGTTAAAATAATTAAATTGATCCATTGAATTGTTAGAAATCTATTAATTTAATTCCTTATCCTATATTATTAGAAATGAAAAATATTGCAATAATTGGTTGTGGAGCTATAGGAAGTGAACTAGCAATATTTATCGATGCTGAGATGGTTAATTCCGTAAAAATCATCTCGCTTTTTGATTTGAAAACTAATCAACTTGAAAATTTAAAACACAATCTAAAAAATAATTTTCCAGAAACCTTTTCCGATTTTTCACAATTTATTTCATCCAAACTTTTTAAAAAAGTAGATATGGTGATCGAATCAGCTTCGCAATCTGCAGTTAAAGAGTATATTAAACCAGTGTTGGAACAACAAAAAGATATACTTATAATGAGTGTTGGATCCTTTGCAGATTCAAATTTTTTCTGTGATGTTGTTAAATATGTAAATAAACACGGTAACAATATATATGTTCCATCTGGGGCAATAGCAGGTATAGATGCCATAAAAAGTGTTAAGCATTTTATAACATCTGTTACATTGACGACTACCAAAAACCCAAAATCCCTTAAAGGTGCCCCGTTTTTCGAAACATCTGACATAGACTTGAGTTCATTGGAAAAAAAAACTACTATTTTTGAGGGTTCAGCAGACGAAGCAGTAGAACAATTTCCAGCAAACGTCAATGTCGCAGCCCTTTTAGGATTAGTTGGATTGGGAATGGAAAAGACAAGAGTAATAATTATTGCTGATCCTTCGATCCTAATTAATAAACATGAGATTAAAGTAACAGGTAAATTTGGAGAATTTATCATCAAAGTAAAGAATATTCCTAGTTCTAAAAACCCGAAAACTAGTTACTTGGCTATACTGTCAGCTATTGAATGTTTAAGGTCAATAGTAACGACAGGAATTAAATATGGAACATAAAAATTAAAGTTTAGAAAACTATTTGATTCAAAAATATATAATTTATATTGATCTTTTAGTTACAAAATAAAATAAAATAAGATTGTTAAATAACCTAATTGCTATTATTGTGATATGTTTTATTGTTGTTGGAAGTCTCTGGGGAATTGGAAATCTGTTAAACCCTGAAGAAAAGGAAATACAACAAACCGATGGTATTTTACTATTAGCAGAAAATAATTTATTTAATAAAAGCAATCCAACTATTTACGTAGATAAAAATTTTCCTCAAAAATTAACCATAGTTAATAAGGACTTTGTAAAACATGACTTTATAATTGATGCTTTAAATATTAATACCGCTTTTATAGCATCAGGTCAGGATTACACAACTGGTATAGGATCTCAAAGTAGTGGTATTTTTGAATATTATTGTTCATTGCATCCTTCTACTATGCGTGGAGAAGTTATAATTTCCTGATTGCAGGGTTAGCTCAATAACTTATCTGAAATTTACCGACAAAATTTAGAGATGCTCTGCCAAATACTAACAATAATATTTTTTAATTTTTTGATAATTGAGATTGTTGGCGATATTTAAGAGATATTCAATCCAGATCGATAATGATAGAAAGAGTTATTTCTAACAAGCTCAATTTATATTTATTATGTTTAATTCCAACTCCAATAAGAAGAAAAAAATAGAAAAGATAAATCTAGGAATAAAACAAACAGTTTTGGAAAGAGCTAAACACAGATGTCAAGTTTGTTCTAAAAAATTTAATAATCAGGAAATCCCTTTTTTTAATCATATAAATGGTTCATTGAAAGATAATAGACCTGCTAATCTGAAAGCTTTATGCAAAGAATGCTTTGAAATAACAGGAGAAAATAAGATAAAAGATAATATGTTTGGAAAAATCCGTTGTATTATTAGAAAAGTGATTTAGTAAAAATTTCTAAAAAATCGGCTAATTTTTAGATTTATTGAAAATTAGATCCTTGGACATGACTAGAGTTCAAAAAAAGGTTTTTGTGATCTTCCGAACAAAAAAATTCGATTTTTATAACTCCCCTATTTGAATCCCCTTCTACATGGGGCCAACCTAAATCAGAAAAAGAACTTCCACAATATGCACAAATCTTAAAATCCATATTGTAAATTAAATCTCTACTTATAAAAACGATAAATTCGATAACTATTATATTACATATATTTGATATTTTGATGATGACTATATTTCTGCAACTAGTCTGTGATCAATGTAAAAAAGTTTTACTAGAGAAGAAAGGTCAATCAAATTTGGATAGCGAAAGGTTTCCAATAACTGACGAAGAAGCGGCCTTCCTAAATAAAGAACACAGAGGACATGAATGTCATATCGAAGCTATTGAAAAGACGAATTAATTATAGGAATAACCAACAAATATTAATCTATTAGAAATTGTCGATAAGGCAATGAAGAAAATTATCCATGACATTGATGATCAACTGTCTGTTATCCCTCCAAGTCTTCGATTAAGTCATTTCGAAGAACTATGCTGTAAGAAAGCTTTAAATTCTATGTATTCAAGCATTTAACAATGTCTAAAACAATAACATATTTAGGTACATTAGGTGTATTTCTAATAGCCATAGTTACTATGGGAATACAAATTCCAGGATCTATTCAGGCACAAGAAAGTGAAATTGAATCAGTTAATGCTACTGGATCAGTTAATGCTACTGAGTCAGTAAACGCAACAGAAACTACTACAGCTACATCTGAAGAGATTGCAGAACCAGTAGTAGAACCAAAAGTAGTGTCTATTGCTGTTGGTGATTCTTTTGCTCAACAAGGAACTGTTACCTCAACACAAGATCCTCTCCCTGGTCATGAAGCACATCAATTAGCTCTCATATTACCTCCAAGATCCGATGGCTCTGTCTACGACGGAACAATGACCTATACTGCAAGTAAACCAGTGGAAGTAGTTGTTTTACAGAATTTTGGAAATACCACCAATATTGACTCTTATTATGGTGGAGTAGCAACAGCTCCATTAGGGGAAGGATTAGTTGCTCTTAGTTTGATGACTCCACAGTATAGTGGTCCCATTAATGCTGCATCATTACCATTTGCAGGAAATGCACTTGCGTTACATACAATAGACGGAGAACCATTTGCTGCAACCTATACAGTAACGGGAGATGTTAGAGGTGTAGAAACTTTTGACAACGTCGTACCAGCGCCAATAGTAGAAGCTACCGAAGCAGAAGAACCAGCAGCAGATGATGAAAAAGGGGATGATGGAGATAAAAAAGATAAAAAAGATAAAAAAGATAAAAATGATGAAGATGATGAAGATGAAAACGGCAAGGATGAATAATACTCGTTAATCTATATTCCTTATTTTTATTTTAAATACAAAGTCAGTATCCTATAATCTTCTATTAAATTTACATGATCTTGCTGAAATGATTTCCACGAAATTGTTTATTAAGTAATACTAAAAAATTGGGAATAAGTATAAAAAATCTAATTGAAGGAACAAGTTAATATTCTTCTATTTTGAAATTTATTAATCCCCCAGCCTCTACTATCTTTGATATTAATTCAGGAAAAGGTTTGATTGAATATTTTTCCCCTTTTGTTTCATTAACTATTTTACTATTGTCCAAATCAATTTCTAATACATCTTTATCCTGGATTTTTTTGACCATACTTGGATCTATTTCTATTGGTAGTAAATATCCTCCATCTACTGCATTTCTATAGAAAATTCTTGCGAACGAAGGAGATAAAATTGCTTTTATTCCAACCTCATGCAGAGCAATAGGAGCGTGTTCTCTGCTAGATCCACAACCAAAATTTTTACCTGTTACCAAAAAGTCCCCTTTACTTACTTTGGAAGAAAAATTAGGATCAAGTCCTTCCATTGCATGTTTACCTAATTCCTTATGATCATGTATTTTCAAATACGCACCAGGAATAATTACATCCGTATCTATGTTTTCTAGATCATATTTAATGACCTTCCCTTTCAAAACTTCCATTTATACCACATCCCTTGGGTCAGTTATTTTTCCAGTGATAGCGGAAGAAGCTACGACTAACGGAGAAGCTAAATATGTTTTTGATTCTACATGACCCATTCTTCCAGGAAAATTTCTATTTGTAGTACTAATACATATTTCATCCTTTGATAGCACACCCATATGGGCACCACAACATGCACCACAAGTCGGTGGTCCAACTACTGCTCCAGCCTCCAAAAAAATGGTAACTAAACCTTCTTTCATTGCTTTTAGGAATATTGATTGTGCAGCAGGTAAAACCTCTGTTCTAACCTTTACTTTTCTACCTTTCATAATTTTCGCAGCATTTCTTAAATCTTCTAATTTAGCGCCAGTACAAGAACCAATGTATGCTTTATCTACCTCGGTTCCTTGCAATTCTCTTACTACAGCAATATTTTCGGGAGAAAATGGTTTGGCAACGATTGGTTCAAGTTTTTCTATATCATAAGAATAAACTTCAGAAAACTCTGCATCTACGTCACTGAAGACAGGATTATAATTCTTATTTGTTCTCGAATTCAAATATTCATAGGTAGTTTTATCTGGTTCTATTATTCCATTTTTTGCTCCTGCTTCTGTAGTCATATTTGTAAGTGTTATTCGTTCCTCCATGTTCATTTTTTCTACAACCTCGCCAGAGAATTGCATTGTTTTATAATTTGCACCATCTGTTCCTATATCACCAATAATTTTTAAAATAATATCTTTCGCCATAATAAATTCTGGTTTTTTACCATTTATTTTGAATAACAATGCTTCTGGAACCCTGAACCAGATTTTTCCTTTCATTAATACATAGGCTATATCAGTGTGTCCTAATCCAACAGCTAAGGCTCCTACAGCTCCTGATGTGTTAGTATGAGAGTCTCCTCCAACATATAACTCACCAGGAAGGATTAATCCTTCTTCGTGAGATAATGTATGACATATCCCATATTGACCTAATCCGTATTTGTAATGCTTCGTAACATTAAATTTCTTAGACCAGTTAGATAAGAGAGCGATATTTTTCGCAGAAATTTTATCAGATGCAGGTACAAAGTGATCTTCGCTAATCCAGACTTTTTCAGGATCATATAATTTTTCGAGTTTTATACCTTTTTTTTCCCATTCAGAAAAAACCTTGATTACTCCTGGACCTGAAACATCATGAATCATAACTTTGTCTATATCGGCTATTACAACTTCGCCAGGTGATACTTTATTTTTACCCGATGCCCTTGCTATTATTTTTTCAGTAATATTCATTACCATTGTATTATTTAAATAAAATTATTTTTTCTCTGAATTAAAACTTTCTAAAAAAATAAAAATGTAATGAAAAGAACTAATTTAAGAAAACAAATGATTCAACTAATTCCGATCCAAATTAAGAAAAAAAAGAAAATCTTTGATCTACCTCATTTAATTACTTCCACTG
This sequence comes from Nitrososphaeraceae archaeon, assembly GCA_042138015.1. Taxonomy (GTDB): domain Archaea; phylum Thermoproteota; class Nitrososphaeria; order Nitrososphaerales; family Nitrososphaeraceae; genus TH1177. The sequence continues at coordinate 34,795 of JBHIVA010000002.1, forward strand.
GATTTATTTTCAAGGATAATGATATAATTATTGTTTCAAGCAAATTTGTCTCTATCAGTGAAGGAGCTATTTTAGATCTTTCATACGTTAAAGTAAGTTCGGAAGCAAAGAATCTATCAGAGAAATACTATATGGATCCTAGAATTGCAGAAATTGTACTTAGAGATTCGGATACAATATTTGGGGGATTGCCTGGATTCTTACTTGCTGTAAAAAACGGAGTGCTTGCTCCAAATGCAGGTATAGATAAATCTAATGTTCCAGAAAATCAAATAATTTGTTTACCAGCTAATGCATTTTATTCTGCTGAAAAGATTCGTTTACATTTTCTTATAGAGTACGGAATAAAAGTGGGCGTAGTAATTTCAGATAGTAGATTAATGCCAACAAGGATAGGAACTGTAGGTGTTGCTGTGGGATGTGCTGGAATAGAACCAGTTGAAGATTTGCGAGGTCATAAAGATCTCTATGGGAATATTATGAAATATACTTTAAAAGCAAATGCTGATTCTTTGGCAACTATGGGAACATTTCTAATGGGAGAAAGTGATGAGTCAATTCCGGTAGTAGTTGTTAGAGGAGCTAAAATACCATTAACAGATAGAAATTTATCTTGGAGAGATTTAGCCATAGAATATAACGATGACATATATCTGAGAGGAATGAACCTAATTAATCAATAATATTATTAGCATAGCGTTTTAATATAACTTTGATCTCAAAAATCAAATAACACATGTCAGAGTTCCTTACCAGTTACCCACGGAAGATAGGAATTTTAAAGGGCTTACAAGATTCAATTAAGTTGGAGGATATACAATTCGATCATTTAAGTTTAATGGTAAGAATAAAAAAAGATGAAATTATAAATGCCCTAATCGAAGAAGGATTTAAGAAAGTTAAATTAGAAAATAAGAAGCCAGGTCAAATCGGACATGGATTTGCAAAACGATTGAAAAAACCTTGGGAAATGCATATTCGTTTGTTAGAAATAAATCAGGGTTTGATAGCTCTTCAAGGCGAAGTAGAAATCTCACGAAAGTATATCCAACATATTAGGTCGGTACGATGTCCTGTAGTATATGAAATAGAATCAATCTTAAAAAAACACAAAATTGAATACAAAATATGGAACTCGAAGGTACGAGATTATATAACACATGTTGTTGATAACCACCAAATTATTCTTAATTCTCCGAAAATTCCTGCAATGCCTTGGATTTTAATGATAGTATCTGGCTGTTTAATTGCAATTATGCATGGTTTTAAATTCTTAAGGATTTTTTAGACAAGATTTTTTTATTCTATTCTACCTATATATTTTGTAAAAATGGGAATTCCTGAAAAAATTAAAGCGATAGAAGATGAAATCCATAAAACCCAGTTAAATAAGGCAACGGAATTTCACATTGGTATTTTAAAAGCTAAAATTGCAAAGCTCAAGAGGGAACAAGAAGAAAATAAACATGGCAAAACTGTTTCATCGGGAAGAGGGAGCAGTGGATATGATGTTAAAAAAGAAGGGGATGCAACAGTTGTATTGATTGGTTTTCCAAGTGTTGGAAAATCTACCCTTTTAAATAGTTTAACCAATGCAAACTCACGCATTGGAGCTTATCAATTTACAACTTTAACTGCTGTTCCGGGGATGATGAACTATAGAGGCGCAAGAATTCAGATAATAGATCTGCCTGGAATAATAAAAGGAGCTGCTTCAGGAAAAGGAATGGGGAAAAAGGTTCTCTCAATAGCAAGAAATGCAGATCTCGTATTAGTAATTGTAGACGTTTTCCAACCACATCATTATGATGTTTTAGTGAAAGAATTATCTGAGATAGGTATAAAAGTGAATAGTCGACCCCCAGACGTAATCGTTACCAGAACGGAAAAGGGTGGGATATCTGTCAACCTAGATCATTCTTCTCAATTATCAGAATCTCTGGTACGTGAGATCTGCAAAATTTATGGAATACACAACGGAAGAATTACAATTAGAGAAAAAAATTTAACAAGCGATGGATTGATTGATGTCCTAATTGGGAACAGAGTATATCCTAGTTGTATAGTGGTTATAAATAAAATAGATTTGATTAGTACTAAAAATTTAAATGAAATTATAAAAAACTTTACGAATAATGCAATCCCTGTATCAGCTGATTCTGATATTAACATAGAAAAAGTCAAAGAATCAATTTTCCAAAAATTAGATTTTATTAGGATCTATATGAGACCAAAAGGTGGGAATACTGATTTTGAAGAGCCTTTGATTGTACGAAAGGGAGTTAAAGTTAGAGACATATGTCTACAATTACATAGAAATATGCTTAGAGACTTTAAATTCGCGTTAATATGGGGAGAAAGTGTAAAATTTGGAGGCCAAAAGGTCGGTTTAGATCATGTATTATCTGATAAAGATGTATTAACTATTGTCAAGAAAGTTAATGCTTTGTAATATGTCGTGACTTTTGTCCTTAATATGAAAAATACCTAGCTGTGTCCATTATTTTTAGTGGAATTATTTATATTATTTTCGTTGCTGTCCATCTCTTCATTTTCACCCTTCTTTTTTCTTAAATTCGTATAAATTAGAGCCCCAATTATTCCTGCAATTATTATATAATTAACAGGAGGATTGATGTATTTTAAAACAAGTCCAATTTTTGGAATGACAAAAAATACACTTCCAATGTAATCTTTTTCCCTAATTGGAAAATCTGTTCCTGGAATAATACCATTATTAGCATCTCCTTTTGTAACTATTATTTTCTCTCCAAATCTATCTGTAATGTCAATTATTCTATGTACTATTACTCTGTCAGCACCATCAGGTCTGTCAAATACTATTATATCTCCGATTTTTAAATTCTTAAATGAATCACCATCTTTAACTACCAATATATCTCCAACGTTTAAAACTGGAATCATGCTGCCGCTAGAGACAACATAAAATGGATTATCCACATCAAAATAGACCTTTATAGCAAACCAAAATATCGCTACTCCTATGACAACGATAATAATATCTTTGATGTAACTATATTTTTTATCTCTTCCTAGCAATTTCAATTACAATCGATTTATTTAGTTACATAAACGTTTAGATGAATTCTTATATATTGGCAGCTCAGTCAAATGCCTTTATTTCATATCTATGATTCAAGATTAACTCTGACTCTTCACTGCTGCCTGTATATTAGATTGTATAATGAGTATTAAAATAATCGTTAACTGCTTGATTTGCAACTTTATCGACATGAATATTTCTTTTTCTGGGTACGAACATATATGAAATAATATCAAATTTATTTTCAAGATTAATTATTTGACGTACCAAAGTTTTCAGCTCTTTTCTTCTTAACTTGTTTTTTGATCTCCTCTGTTTAACTACTTGTAAACAATCAGAGAAAACGATGATATGGTCGTCAAATTTTAGAGCTAATTCTAGAGCTCGTTTTAATGCTATATATTCTGATTGAATATTATTCAAAATACCTACATACTCGCCATATGTTAAAATAAGTTTATTTTCTCGATGAATGGTAACTCCTATTCCAGAAGCTCCTGGATTTCCCCTAGAAACACCATCAATATGAATACGAAGCAAAATATTCATTAAAGGACATTCATATGGACTATATTTTAGTTGCTGAAGATTTTGTTTTGTAATTTGGCTATCAATTAAACTTCCAAGTATGGTTTGTAGTTTTCAACTACATCAATTAACGGGAAACGTTTTCCTCCGACAATTTTGATATCTACTTTTATATCATTTTTATTTATCTCGATTATATTATATGAATTTTCAAAAAAACCTCTGAATCTATCAGATGTAGTAGTTCCCGAATATGCAATTTCCAAAGTACCTAAATTCCATACCCATGGTCTGTGTTTGTGCCCACAAAGAACCAAGTTCACTTTAGATTGAAGACATGATCTTAAAGTATCTCCAGCATCATATACTATTACTTTATCTGTTCCAGTATCAGGGATACTTATCAAATGGTGATGCATTGCCACTACTTTTAACTTAGAAAATTTCGTCATATTTCTTTCCATCCATAAATTTTGTCGATATCCAACCTCTCCTTCATCCCTGTCAGGTCTTGCTGTATTTAATGTTACAATAATTACATCTTCAAATTCATATATCTGACTTTTCATAGGAAAGAACTTTTTAAACAAGAGATATCCAGTGTGTCTATAATCATGATTACCTGGAAGTATTATTTTTTTTGAACAATTCAATCTATTTATCTGTTTTTTCGCTCTTTCAAACTGGACCAATAATCCATCATCAGTGATATCGCCTGTTAATATTATACAATCGGGATTTATTTCCGAATTTATTTCTTTTTCTAATAAATCAAAAATATCTTGTTGAAAATGAGTACCCATATGAATATCAGAAATTTGTACAATTCTCATATGTGACATTTTCTGATTTATGATTATTAAACAATTGCCTAATTATTCAAAAAATATTTTATTAGAAATTAATGTGTAAATTATTAAAAAAATGATCATAGAAAGACTCTAATACTCAAATTTAAAGACAATAAGATACATAATGCCTAAAAGACGATTTAAGCCGGAAAAACCTTCAAAAAAAATTGGCAAAAAACAACTCTTACTTCCTCCGGTAATGATTGGCATTGCTACTTTTGCTGGTATTATAATAATGCAATTTTCACCCCCGCCACCTGTTTTAGACATATGTTTGAAAGCTCATAATATAGATACTTTTAATATTTACCCTATTGTTCAAATTTTTGTAGATGGTAAACAGAAACTATTACCAGATACTGTAGGTAAAGAAATCAAAGAAGGAAAAGAATGTCTTCATATCATTCACACTGATGAAATAGGTGAAAATCTACATGTGCAATATATTCGACCAATTCGACTTTCAATGGATGATTTTATCAATATCTACTCGAGTAAAAATAATACTATTACGGTTATTGATAATAGTACTAAAGCATTAACTGAAGAGAATTTGAATCTGGGCCAATATGATATTCATTACTCTTATTTCTCTGAAAATAATGAATTCACTAAAGTTTCAAATTCCACAATTATGCCACCATTTCAAGATAATATGGTAGTTAAAATGGAGTTAAAATCCAAATAATATATAAATAGATCGATTTTAGTGAATTTTGAACATTTGTGACAAAAAAAGCAATCGTGATTAAGGGAGACGGAACGGGACCAGAACTAGTTAACGCTATGATGAAAGTTTTAAGAGATTGTAATACTTCAATTGAGTTAATTCCAGTAGAAGCGGGATCCGATTATTGGGAAAAAAATAAAACAGATTCCTATATATCTGATGAAGTTTGGAGTATGCTTTCAGAGAGTGATGCTTGCTTCAAGGGTCCTACAACTACGGTACCAGATCCTACGGCTCCTAGAAGTGTGGCTGTCAGCATAAGACAAAAATTTGAATTATATGCCAACATTAGACCAATAAAAACCTACAAAAGATCTAAGTTAAAACTTAACTTTATTTGTGTGAGAGAAGCAACAGAAGGTCTTTATGCAGGGATAGAGTTCAAAACAAGTGATGATTCCGCTATAGCGATCAGGAAAATTACAAGAAAGGGATGTGAAAGAGTAACAAAAAAAGCATTTCAACTTACTAAAGATCTAGGATTTAGACAGTTATTCGCTATAACCAAACGCAATATTCTTAAAGAAACGGATGGCATATTTATGTCTAGTGTGGAAAAGCTTAAAAATGAATTTAATTCGATAAATGTAGAAGAATATTATATTGATAATGTAACTCAACAATTGGTAAAAAATCCAGAACGTTTTAACGAAAGTATTTTGTTAAGCACTAATTTATTTATGGACATTATTTCTGAATGTGCATCAGGTCACGTTGGTTCTATAGGAAATGTTTATTCTGGAAACTATGGAGATGACTTTGCTATGTTTGAACCAGCTCATGGAAGTGCTCCAAAATATGCAGGTCAAAATAAAGTGAATCCTGTAGCAACTATATGTTCAGGAGCTTGGATGTTAGAATTCTTAGGCGAAAAAGATATTTCTAAAGCTATATTTGATGCTACTGAAGAAGTAATTAATGAAAACAAATATGTAACATATGATTTAGGTGGTAATGCATCTCTATCCAAAATGACTGAAGAAATTTCTATTAAAGCATCTAAACTACTTAAAAAATAAAATATACTGTTCATAATTTAAGGGAAAGTTCATAAACATATAGAGTTTCAAAGAAAAACTTTTTTGAACTAATTATTCTCTTTTTTAGATTTTTGTAAGAAATAAAATTATCAAGATGTCTCAAATTAGCGAGTGAAGAACTAATTATAATTATCTTACCGTTTGTTTTTAATAGTGGTAGTGAATCTTCTATAAAACGTAAAGTCAGTTCGATCCCCACTCTTCCCCCATGAATAGTTCTGTCTTGAAATTTATTTGTATCCTCATTAGGCAAGTAGGGAGGATTACTGACGATCAAATCAAATTTTCCAACTATTGCCGAAACTACATCACAACATAACCAATGTATTTGTGATCCTATATTATTTTTACAATATTTTATAGAATCAATATCAATATCAATTCCAACTACAAAACTAAAATTTTTCCTTAAACTCTGACAAATTCGTCCAGAACCCACACCTATTTCTAAAACTGATGATCCTGAATATCCTGTAATAGAATGTAGTAATAATAATGTGTCATCATTTTGGTTATACATAGAATTTATCCTGACTTAATTAGATCTTTAGCCAATTGTATTATTTTTTTAGGTTCGAGATCTTTGATCTTTATATTGTCAAAATTCAAATCTATTTTTTCTTTTGAAATTTTTCTAACTTTTTTATTCCTAAAGGAAAAAATATAATGTATAATAGAAATTAATTCTCTTGAAATAGGTATATTTTTTGAATTTAATTTTATCAACTTGGATTCTACAGAAGGTTTTGGATTAAATGAATTTTTATCTATAGAAATAAGTTGTTGAATGTCAAAACAATATTGAGATATCGCTGAAATGGCTCTATAATTTTTACCTGAATATTTTGATAGAATTTTTTCTGCAAATTCTTTTTGAACTAGTACTATTGCTCGATTGAATTTTTTTGTCGCTAGCCAGGAAAAAATATCTCTGCTTCTAGAATAAGGGATATTGGAGACAAAAACATCAAAATCCAAAGGTTTATTATATTTAAGAATATCCTCATTTATTATCTCTAAATTTTTGTAAACTATACTCTTTTTCAATAATTGTCTGTATAATCTATTGTCTATTTCAAATGCTTTTACAAATTTTCCTCTCTTGCATAGATCAAATGTAATTTCGCCTTTACCAGATCCCATTTCACAAATATTTTCATTCGAAGTAATATTAGCGTAATCTATTATTTTTGTAATTAAAATTTTATCTATTAAATGATTTTGACCAAATTTTTGTACATAATTCATTTTCTTACAAAGATATTCATTCTCGCTTCCCCTGAAATCTCTTCAACGATTCGTTTTGCGATCAGCTTTTGTAATTCTTTTATTCCAGTTCTTTCCTGGAGATCTTTAAAATGTTCAAATTTTTTTTTCTCCCTCTCGATAATTATACTTTTCATATATGTCTTGCCTATTCCAGGGATCAATTCTAATGCATGTATTCTAGGAGTAATTGGTTGGGCATTATTCATATAATCAATAAATCTTTTTTCGTTAATAGCTATTATTTTTTCGATAACTAACGGAATTTCATTTTTTGAGGTTTGAGATAGATCGTCAAAATTAAGCCTTCCTAAGACACTAATTATCTTTTCTCTTCCGTCCCTGCCAATATAAACACGTTCTCCTATGTCAAAATTTTTACTCGGATCACCTAATAATTCTAAAAGGGTTAATCTTTCTTCACCGATTGCCTGTATTATTACTCCTTCTCTTTTTTTTACTGTAAAAGACTTACCACTTATTGTAAAATCTATTACATATGCAAATTCTTCATATTTTCTATTAAGATGTCCGCCTATATTGCCAAACTCATTCGCTCTAGATTTTTGATAAGAGTTTGGCTGTGACACCATTAATCATCCTATATCTAATTATCTTTTTTATCTTTATTAATTATTTCTAACATTTTATTTAAAGTATCTGTCAAAATAAGTTTTTTCCATCCAAAGGTAAAAGATCTTAATTCTTCAATCGAAGTAGGCATCGAATTAGTTATTTCTACAGCCTCTTCTTCTTTTAGATCACATTTTTCAACCAATTCATTAATAATAGATCTCGATAAATCAGGAGAGGTTTTTGCAAATTTATTCACATAATCAAATGTCCATCTTTGAATTTGATCCATCTTTTCTAGTTCCACATTTTCAAGAACTTTCTTTACTTCTCCTATAGAAATTACTTCTTTTTTTAGTATTTCCAAATCAATCTCATCCCTATTCTATTAATTTGATATGTTGTCTCTTGGTTTGAAGAATTTTTTCTTTGTTGCCTATAGTAACAGAAACTTTTATAATCCTTCTACCAATTTCTAAAATTGTTCCTATTCTTCCGTTAAACCTCCGATGAGGCATCGTTTTATGTTCACTGGGATCTATATGTATTATGACTTTATCACCAACATTGTAATTTATCAATAAATATGAAATACCTCTAAGTATGTTGTTTTTTGTTAAGACGGATCTTGATTTCCTTCTACTTCCATGTGAACGGGGCATAAACTTCCTAACTTAATTCCTTAATTTAACATTAACTATTATTTTTTAAATAGGATCGGTTATTCCTTCTTCGCCTAATGAAAAAAGAGCCTCGATTTCTGGATGATAAGGACTATCAACAATTCTAGCTATTCTATTTTTTCCTGCTTTTTTAAGATAAATTCTATATGTACTTGCATGAGCAATTATATTTCCGCCAGTAGGTCTATAAGGATCACCAAAAACTATGTCTGGAGTAGATTGAATCTGATTTGTTATAATGATCGCAATATTATATAACTCAGCAATTCGTATAAGAATGTGCATTAATTTGTTTAATCTTTGTTGTCGATCAGAAAGTGTTCCTCGACCTAAAAATTCTGCCCTGAAATGGGAAATAGCCGAATCTATTATTACTAATTTTATATTATTATTTTCTATTACTTTTCCAAGTTCCTGAATAACAAGTTCTTGGTGAGAGCTGTTGAATACTTTTGCTACTATGATATTTTCTAGGGAATTCAGATGATCAATATTTCTAGCTTTTGATATTGATACAATTCTCTCAGGTCTGAATGTATTTTCGGTATCTACATAGATTGCTTTTCCCTCTAAACCACCCTCTTTCTTTTTTTGTTGAACCAAAATTGCGGTGGTATGACAAATTTGGGTTTTGCCTGAACCAAATTCACCATATAATTCGGTTATAGATCCAGTTTCTATTCCTCCACCCAATAATTTATTTAGACTTCTTGAGCCAGTTGATACTCGCTCGATATTTTGTCTTTTATTATATAATTCTGTTGCAGTAATAAAGGATTTATCTATAACTTCTGATTCTTCTAATTTGATCCTAGCTTTATTACACAATTCAACAGCTTTCTCGATACTAATTCCAGTGATCTCAGATATATTGTGCGGCCCCCTGACGATGAGCTCTTTCACAGATCCTATTCCTGCCTTCATTAGATTTAATTTTGTAGCAGGACCAATTTCTTCGATAGAATCAAGCTCCATTTTTTCGTTTGATATTATCTTTATCAATTGCGATCATATCTTAATTATTTTATATTGTATTATATAACAACTAAATATTGTTTATTGAATAGATTAATAATTTTTCTCTTTTATATTTGGTTGAAATAATTTAAATATTGTAATCAATATTGTTTTTTCTACCCGGTGTAATAATTGATAGTCGACCTAAACCTGACTGGCAAAAAAGTATTGGTAATCGGAGGTGGTACAGAAGGTTTTAGAAAAGTACGTGGTTTATTAGGTCAAAATTGTAAAATAACTGTTATTTGTCAACATGTAAATTCCAATTTAAGAGAATTATTTGAAAATGGTAAAATTGAAGTGATAAAACGAAAGATAAATGATATTAATATATTGGATAATTATAAAGACGTTTCCCTTATTTTAGCCGCTACAGATGATAAAATCTTAAACAGAAAGATTGTCGAAAAGGGTAAACTCTGCAGGGCGTTTGTATACGCAGCTGATGACCCAGAAGTTAGTGATTTTTCTTATGCATCTATAATTAATATTGAAAATACCATGCAAGTAGCTATTTCAACATATGGTAAAAGTCCTATCATGGCTAGAAAACTTCGAATTAAGGCAGAACGTATTTTAAGAAGAACAATTAAGCAATCCGATATAGAAAACACTAAACTTCAGGAATTTGCAAGGATGGCAGCTAGACCTATAATAGGGACGGTACACGAAAGAAAAAAGTTTTTGTATTCTTTAATTCGAGATGAGCATATTCAAGAGTTAATTAACGATAACAAGACAGAGGAAGCAAAGAACTTAACATTGGAATTGCTGAATAAATGGAGTGATCCGAAAAAACCATGACATTGGTAAGCAAATTCGTAGATATAATTAATTTTCGTATTACCTATAAAAAAGCTCCTATTCATTTACTTGAGAAATTTTCTTTCAAGGATGTCTTTACCACATATCAATACCTTTTAGAAAATTTTAATATTAAAGAATGTCTAATTCTTCAAACATGTAATAGGGTAGAGATTTTTATATTAGCAGACGATCATCTTGACATTGAAAATATTATAAAATTTTGGGCAAATACTTCTGGTTTATCAATCGAAAAATTTTCAGAAATTATACTCATAGAAAGAGGCGAAGAAGTAATTAGACATCTTCTAAAATTAGTATCAGGATTAGATTCTTTGGTATTAGGAGAAGATCAGATTCTAGGACAAGTTAAAAGATCGTATGAATTGTCTAGATCCAACAACTACATAGGAAATGTTTTATCAACAATATTTGAAAAATCACTAAGAGTAGGAAGTAAAGTGAGATATCTGACTGGGATCAATAAAGGTAGAGTTTCTGTTGGATCAGTAGCAGTTAACTTAGCAGAAGAAACTCTTGAAAAATTACAAGATAAAAAAATATTATTAATAGGTTCTGGAGAAGGTGCTAGTTTGATTGCAAAGGCATTAAAACAAAGAGGACTCTTTTTCATGAATACTAGCAGAACATTCGAAAGAGCTAAATCTTTTGCGGAAGCCATGGGTGGAAATCCGGCAAGGTTTGAAGACGCTCTTCCTATATTAGGAAAAATGGATCTAATTTTTGTAAGCACAACCGCTCCTTATTATTTATTAACCTATGATCGAATTAAAACAGCAGCGAACTCAAGAACTAGTCCTCTTTTAATTTTTGATTTATCTAATCCACGTACAGTAGATGAAAATTGCTCATCCATAGCGAATGTTGTTTTATTTAATATGGACCAAATCGGGAACATAGTAAAAAGAAATATCAAATACAGAACAGAAGAAATTCAATCGGCAGAATCCATTATTGAAGATGAAATAAAAAATATTGTTTCTTTACTAAAAAGAAAGAAAGCTGATCCAGTAGTTATATCTGTGTTTCGAGATGTAGATAAAATAAGAGAAAGAGAATTAAAGAAGGCTTTATCAATTTTAGGAAAAAACATTAGTACTAACGAAATAAAAATTATCGAACAATTTTCTCATGCACTGTTAGAAGGAATAATCTCAACTCCTATGAATAATCTACGTGCACAAATTCAAAGTGATAAGAATGATGCCCAAGAAATAATGAGAATAGCCGCAAAATTATTTAATTACGATAATGAGACCTCAAAATAAGCCAAAGCACGATATATCATACGGATCTGGATTTCCTAATGTACGTCTTCGTAGATTAAGAAAAAATCTAGCTGTACGTGATCTTTTACAAGAAACTCGACTTTTTACATCGGACTTTATATGTCCTATTTTTGTGGAAGATGGGATAAAAGTGGCAAAAGATATAGAAACAATGAAAGAGATAAAAAGATTACCATTATCGGAGATCGTAAATGAAATTGAGTTCCTTCTAAAGCTGGGTTTGAAGTCGATAATCCTATTCGGAATTACTTCTCAAAAAGATGAATTTGCTTCTTCCGCTCATAGTCGAAAAGGAATTGTTCAACAAGCTATTAGGCTTATTCGTAGCAATTTTGGTGAAAAAATAGTAATTATAACTGATGTCTGTATGTGTCAATATACTACATCTGGACATTGTGGAATTGTTAAAAATAAAATTATCAAAAATGATGAAAGTAATCTTATATTGTCCAAAATAGCCGAAAGCCATGCATCAGCTGGAGCAGATATCGTATCTCCATCTTCTATGATGGACGGACAAGTATCTTTTATAAGAAACAGACTTGAAGAAAAAGGATATTCAGATACCCTAATACTGTCCTACTCTGCGAAGTTAGCTTCTCCACTGTATAGTCCATTTAGGGATTTAGCTGATTCTACTCCAAGGTTTGGAGACAGAAAGACCTATCAAATGCCATTTACTAACCTAAATGAAGCCATAAGGGAAATTGAACTTGATGTTAATGAAGGAGCAGACATAATTATGATAAAACCAGCTATACCTTATTTGGATTTAATCAGTAAGACACGACATTTATTTAAACTGCCACTATGTGCGTATAGTGTTTCAGGAGAATATGCTTTAATTAAAGCTGCGTCTGAACAAGGCTGGATAAATGAAATAGAAGTCATGACCGAATTTCTCACTTCGATTAAAAGAGCAGGAGCAGATATGATTATCACTTATTACGCTAAAAAAATGGCAAGTGTACTTAAAAATGAGTTATTTTATAAGTAGAATTAAATCAAATAAAATATTGATTGAAATTATCTAATTCCAGCGAACTATTTAATAGGTCAATTAAGGTGATTCCCGGAGGAGTAAACAGTCCAGTAAGATTTTACAAACCCTATCCCTTTTTTGTACATTCAGGTTATGGAAGTAATATAGTAACCGTAGACCATAAAACTCTTTTAGATTATTGTATGGGTTACGGGTCTCTAATCTTAGGACATTCATTTTCTGAGGTAATAAATGTCGTCCAGAACATTGTAGACAAAGGTACTATGTTTTGTATACCAACTGAACAAGAAGTATATCTGGCGGAATTGTTGACACAGATTATTCCATGCGCTGAAAAAGTAAGGATTTTGAACACTGGGTCTGAGGCTACAATGACTGCTATTAGACTTTCACGAGCTTTTACTAAGAAGAAAAAAATAATTAAATTCGAGGGTGGATACCATGGAGCCTATGATTATGTCTTGGTCAAAGCAGGCTCAGGTGCAGCATATATTCCTTCGTCAGAAGGTTCATTGGATGAAATATCGCAACAAACCATCATAGTAAAGTATAATGATTTAGATGATCTCGAGGATGCTATAGTAAAATATGATGGTAATATTAGCTGTTTAATAATAGAACCAATTTTAGGTAACTATGGTTTAATTTTACCTGAAAAAGATTATCTGAATCGTATTAGACAAATAACTAAGGAACATAACATCGTTTTAATTTTTGATGAGGTAATAACTGGATTTAGGTTGTCGTTAGGGGGGGGAAGTGAATTCTTTGGTATCAGGCCAGATCTAGCTACTTTTTCTAAAGCACTAGGAAATGGATTTCCTATTGCTGCGATCTGCGGGAAGGCAGAAATAATGAATTTATTGTCTCCACTGGGTAGGGTTTATCAGGCTAGTACCTATGCTGGAAATCCCATTTCTGTTTCAGCTGCAATTACTACAATAGAAATTCTTAAGAACAAGAAGAATTTAATTTATCCAAAATTGGGTAGATTATGTGATACACTCGTGAGAGGAATAATAGATAACGTCACTAAATTTAACCAATTCCTTACTATAAATTCCATAGGTTCATTATTTCAACTATTCTTTACTAACGAAAGAATAAATTCTCCAGTAGATGTAAGAAAATCCGACCTAAGATTATTTGAACAACTTTTCTATAAACTCCTCAATTATGATATTTTTATACCACCATCTCAATTCGAATCTTGCTTTATCTCTTATTCTCATACTGAGGAAAATATTGAAAAAACTATTGAGATCTATTCTGATTCATTATTGAATATTATGAAGGAAAAATGAAGCTAATAAAGGTAGGGACACGAGGCAGTAGATTGGCTATTGCTCAGACACAAATAGTGTTAAATAAATTATCTAAATTTTATCCAGATCTTAAATATGAAATTATAAAAATTGTCACCAGTGGTGATCTAGATAAACAAAAACCATTATTTTCAATGGACCGCAAAGGGATATTTGAAAAGGAGCTCAATGAATCCGTTCTAAACGATGAAGTCGATTTGGCAATCCATAGTGTCAAAGATGTGCCTATAAATATTCATAAAAACTTAATCATTTCAACTATTCCTAAAAGAGATTCAATAAGAGATGTACTAATAAGTAAAAAAAAAATTAAATTGATGGACCTTCCTGAAGGATCAGTTGTAGGAACGAGTAGTCTTCGCAGAGCAATTCAATTAGCTATTCTTCGGAAGGACTTAAAAGTGAAACCAATTCGTGGAAACGTTGACACAAGGATAGCAAAAATTTTAAAAGGAGATTATGACGCGGTTATCCTTGCAGAAGCAGGATTGAAAAGATTGGCTAAAACAAATATTATTAGCGAAGTGCTTGATTTAAAAGAATTTTTACCAGCTCCAGGACAAGGGGCCATAGGAATTGTATGCAAGAGAAATAATAAAAAATTAATTAATTTGCTGAACGTGCTTGAACATGAACCATCTAGGAAGGCGATAGAAGTTGAGAGGATATTTATCTCAAAAATAGGTGGAGGGTGCAGATTTCCAATAGGAGCGTATGCAGTTTCTTCAAAGGTAAATAATAACATACAATTTTTTTCTAAAATATTTTCTGCAGATGGATCTAATCAACTATTTTATAATTTCAATGGTAAATATACTTCACCAAAAAGACTTGGTAATAGTGCCGCAAAATACTTTATAAAAATGGGGGCACTTAAATTAGCACAAGGATGGGATGAAGCAGTAAGTGAGTGGAACAAAAAAGTTAGCTAACGGAACAGTATATATCTGTGGAGCAGGACCGGGAGATCCAAAATTGATAACCTTGCGTTGCAAAGAATTAATAGAAAAATGTGATGTTATATTATATGATAGATTAGTGAGCGATGGTATTCTAAATATAATACCTGAAGAGAAAATTAAAGTCTATGTTGGACGCGCTTCTGGAGATCCTACGACTAATCAAGTAAATACTAATCAAATAATGTTACAGTATGCCCTTGAAGGTAAACAAGTTCTAAGGTTAAAAGGTGGAGATCCTTTTATCTTTGGTCGTGGGGGCGAAGAGGCAGAATTCCTATATGAAAATCATATTTCTTTTGAAATTATTCCAGGAATTACTTCTGCGATAGGATCAGCAATTTACGCTGGAATTCCACTTACACATAGAAAATTTTCTTCGTCAGTAGCCATAGTAACAGGACATGAAGATCCACTCAAAGAAGAAAAAAGTGTTAAATGGGAAAAATTGGCTACTGCTGTTGATACTATAGTAATATTAATGGGAATAGAGAATCTTTCAAAAATAATTAATACGTTGATAATTAATGGATTGAATCAGGATACAAATATCGCTATCATAGAAAGAGGAACACTTGAAAACCAAAAAATGATTGTGGGAAAATTATCAAACATAATACAAAAAATTAAACATTCTTCTATAAAACCTCCAGCAGTTATATTAATTGGAGAAGTGGTTTCTTTATCAGAGAAGTTAAACTGGACATGAAAATGTATGAAATTCGGATATTATAAAGTTATTGGAATAACTCATTCTGGTAATTTATTTAGGGATTTTTCAAGCCTATTAATAAAAGACATGTATAAGCTGATAAGGCTTAAGACTACTGAAATAGTTCCTGTTGATCATAACTTAATTAATGATATTTTAAAACTATCCTTTGACAAGAATGATTATTTTATCTTTTTGAGTATTAACGCAGTAAATATTTTTATAGAATTTGCTAAGAAAACTTCTAGATTCAATGATATTTTGGATCTTCTTAATAATAAGGTAAAGGTAATAGCGATTGGTCTCTCAACCAGCAATACTCTAAAAAAAAATGGTGTAAGTGTAAGATACGTACCAGAAAAATTTTCATCTGAAGAGATATTAAAAATATTTCCAAGACTAACTCAAAAGACATCAAAAATTATTATTCCAAGGAGTTCACTAGCTGATAATTATCTTAATGAAAATTTATCTGAATTAGGTTACAAAGTTCATGAGTTTTACTTGTATAATGTAAAAAATGCGTGTATTGATAGCCACTGGATTGAATTTTTAAAGTTATTGAAATGCGACTATATTGATTTTCTGGTATTTACTAGTCCCTCAAATGTTAGATCTTTCTTTGAAATAATAGAGAGGATATCTCCTGATTTGATAAAAAATCTTTCCAATATTGATATGGTTATTTCTATAGGTCCTAAAACAAGCAAGGAGTTACAAAGACACGCTCTTTGTTTTGTTGAAGCCGATGTTCACTCTTTACAAGGAATAGTTAATTTAATAAGCTCAAAATCTATTTAAGCATATTTATTTATAATTCTTCAAACATTCCTTCTATTTTTGTAGATGCAAAATTTATATAAAGCATAACGCCGTTATTAATATTATGACTATTGAAGAACTGAATATGGATTACAGTAGATACGATTTTAAGGACTCTACAGATTTATACGTCTATTTAAGTAAAAAAGGTCTTACACGTGGTACAGTAGAAGAAATAAGTAAAATAAAAAATGAACCACAATGGATGTTAGATTTTAGATTACGATCATATGATATTTTCATGAAGAAACCAATGCCAGCATGGGGAGGAGACCTTTCAACAATAGATTTTCAAAATATTTACTATTACGCGAAAGCATCAGAAAAACAAAGTAAAAGCTGGGATGATGTTCCAGAGACTGTTAAAAATACTTTCGATAAGCTAGGTATTCCTGAAGCTGAAAAGAAATTTCTGGCTGGTGTTGGTGCACAATATGAGTCAGAAGTAGTATATCATAACTTACATGAAGATTTGGCCAAACAAGGAGTTATTTTTTTAGATACAGATACTGCGGTTAAGGAACATCCAGATATCCTTAGGAAATATTTTGGTAAGGTAATTCCTCCTGAAGATAATAAATTTGCTGCATTAAATAGTGCAGTTTGGTCAGGTGGATCATTCATTTATGTTCCGCCCAATGTGAAAATCGATTTACCTCTGCAAGCATATTTTAGAATTAATGCGGAAAATATAGGTCAGTTCGAACGTACCTTAATAATAGCTGACGAAGGGTCTGAAGTCCACTATATAGAAGGATGTACTGCTCCTGTTTATACTACTGAATCACTGCATTCAGCAGTTGTGGAATTAATTGCTAAAAAAGATGCTAAAATAAGGTACACCACTATACAAAATTGGAGCAAGGATGTGTATAATCTGGTAACAAAAAGAGCATATGCTTATGAAAATGCAAAAGTTGAGTGGATTGATGGAAATCTTGGAAGTAAATTAACGATGAAGTATCCTGGAGTTTATATGTTGGGTAGAAATGCCCATGCTGAAGTAGTATCAATTGCTTTTGCTGGTCCTGATCAACATCAAGATGCAGGAGCAAAGGCTGTACATCTTGCAGCTGATACTACATCAAGAATCACAAGTAAGTCAGTAAGTAAACAATCGGGAAGAACAACGTACAGAGGACTGTTGCATGTAGCAAAAGGTGCGACAGGGGTAAAATCTAACGTAAGATGTGATGCTCTTTTGCTAGATGAAAATTCTAGGACAGATACCTACCCATATGTAGAAGTAAATGAAGATGATGCCACTATATCTCATGAAGCTACTGTTGGAAAAATTGGTGAAGACCAAATATTTTATTTAATGAGTAGAGGATTTTCTGAATCAGATGCATTATCCCTTATAGTTGGGGGCTTCATGGAACCATTTACAAAAGAATTACCTATGGAGTACGCAGTCGAGCTTAATAGATTAGTTAAATTAGAAATGGAAGGATCTGTTGGTTAAATAACTAATATTTTTTTTAGTAGGTAATTATAATGTATAAATTATCGGCTATCGAGAAAGATTTTGATAATATAATTACAGATATAGGAGAACCAAAATGGATGCGGGAAATTCGCAAAGAAGCATTTCAGTCGTATAGTAAACTTCCGTTTGAAGTTTCTCAGTTATATAGAAAATATTCTAATGCAAATTATTTAATTCCAGAAAAAGTTTTTATTGATGAAAAAAACGTAGACAGGGGAACTGAGGAGTTTAATGAAAGACTAGAGGATTTAAATTCAGGACCTAGCATTCTGTGCAAAAACTCTAAAGTTATCAAGACATTTTTACCTGAAGAATTAAGGAAACAAGGTGTTATTATATCTGATATCTTGGAAGCCATAAATAACTTCCCTGATCTCATTTACAATTTTATGATAAAAAATAAACTTGATTGTAATGAAGATAGATATCTTGCTTTATCCTTAGCTGCCTTTCAAAATGGTTTTTTTGTATATGTACCCCGTGAAGTAGTTATTGAAGATCCCCTAAAAATAGTCAACCATCTTTCAAAAAATGGATCTTCTTCTATCACTAGAAATATAGTAATAAGTGAGCCATATTCAAAGTGTACTATAGTTCAGGAATTATATTCACCAAATATACAAAATCAAGATATTCAACAAAGTTACTTTGAATTATTTGATACATATGTCATGGATAATTCTCAATTGGAAATAATTACACTGCAATCATTGGGTTATGATGCAGTAAACTTTTCAAATAGAAAGGCATTTGTACAAAATGACGCTAGAATGTTTTGGTCTCTAGGATTATTTGGAACAAAACTCTCCAGATATAAAATAGATAGTGTCATGAAAGGACAAGGCTCCTCAGTGGAGGATATGGAAATAATATTTGGAATAGACAATCAATCATTTGACATTACATCTAATTTGATACATTCAGCTCCGAATACAAAGGGTAAGGTTATTGTAAAATCTGTAATGAAAGATAAATCTCAATCATTATTTAAAGGTATGATAAAGATAAATAAGGATGCGAAATCCGCCGAATCTTATCTAGCTGGACATGCTATATTACTAGATAAAGGAGCGAAATCAGATGCAATCCCAGGACTCGAAATAGAATCCAACGAAGTTAAAGCAACTCATTCTGCATCCGTCTCACAGATTGATGAAAAACAAATCTTCTATTTAATGAGTCGTGGGTTATCTAGAGAATTGGCTAAAAGGGAGATCGTTGGAGGATTTTTAGAGCCTATTTCAAGAAGAATGGATCCGATAATTCGCGCATGGATAAGTTACCTCATTGACAATAAATGGTCAGGAAAACCGCTAATATTAAGAACAGATGAAGCTCTGGAACAAATTCTCGAAGTAGAAAAAACTAGATATCGAGAAATAGAAGACATGTTTGAAAAACATTATAAATATCGATAAGAATTCAATACTTTAAAGGATAAATAGGTAAATGTAATATGTCGTGGGTTAACGTTTGTAATATCGAATCATTAAAACCTGGAGAATTATTCGAATTCGATTATGAAGAAAAAAAAATATTATTAGTAAAGTTGGGAGACAAGATTTATGCAAGCGATCGAATTTGTACGCATGCTTATGCAGATCTTGCTAACGGTATATTAAACGAAAAAGAAAAAACTGTAACATGTCCTCTTCATATGTCTGTTTTTAATCTCGAAGACGGGGTTCCTCAAAACCTTCCAGCTGAAGAACCATTAAGAATCTACAATACTAAAATTCAGGATAGAAGTATATTCATATTAATTTGATTATTTATTTTATAATAAATAATTAATTTATAAATTAAGGTATGTATTTTAATGAAAATAGGAAGTATAGGGTTGGGACTGCTAGGAAAAAGTATTAGCATAAGACTTTTAAATTGTGGATACAAAATAGGTGTATATAATAGAACTTATTCCAAATCTAAATTATTGGAGAGAAAAGGAGCGATAATTTATGAAACTCCCGAAAAATTAGCTAACATGTGTGATATGATTATTTTATGTGTTACTAATTTTGAGGCAATTAACGATATATTATTTCATCAAGACGGACTTGTTAATACCACTAACAAAAAATTAATAGTATCTGATTTTAGTACTATAACTCCCAAACAAGGACAAATTCTGTATGAAAAATTGAAAGAAAATAGAATTTCTTTTTTAAATACACCAGTCATGGGAGGACCTACAGCTGCCATAAAAGGACATCTAATTGCCATTGTTTCAGGAGACACATACTCTTTTAAAAAGATTAAACCTATACTCGAAAAACTAGGAAATCCTATATTTTACATTGGAGATAGACCTGGAATCGCTAATGCAATTAAATTATCTTTAAACCTTAATATAGCTATAATTGCAGCCGCCCTCTCAGAAGGACTAGTTCTATCATCCAGATTCCAATTAGACCCAAATCTATATTTACAAATTCTTAACTCTACTTATTTTAAAACTAATACTAGTGAAAATAAAGGTCTTAATATGGTAAATGATAGATATCCACCGTCTTTTTATCTAAAAAATATGAGAAAAGATCTAAATTTAGTTATGGAAGCAGCCAAGGATCAAGATATTTTACTACCGGTAACAAATACGGTTTTGCAATTATTTGATTATGCTCAGAAATTTGGATTAGGAAATCTCGATTATACTGCCATTTATAAATTAATCAAAAAATTAAATCATATTAATTAGTATTGTAAACAAGATTCTAAACATTAAGACTGATTTTTAATTATCTATTAGTTTAGTTTATTATTAATTATTGAAGAATTATGAGCCATAATAAAATCACACATTTAAAGATAATATGTTATACAAAAAACACTTCAATTAAAAAAATCGATATTAGAAACATATGAAAGTTATTTATTGATCAAATCTAATCAAAATTTATAATTGACTCCCCTTACAGTACATTTAAGATGATTATTGTTTTATAAAATTTAAATGTGAGATATTTTAATTATATATATTATTTTCCAACTATAGTAATTTTAACGTAAAATAAGAATCAAATTGAGTGAAGAGTTAAATCCCAAACATCCACAAATTCGTATTGAATTAAATTCTTTTATGTTGAAAAGTAATTTTAAGGATTAATTATATTATTTGTTAGATAGATAGAATCTCAAACTCTTACTTATACTCCACAGTAATAATACTACTAGAACCTAAAATCATATAGTATTGGACACGTATAAACTTTATAAATTTTAATTATACAAATAAAAAATAAAATATTATTTTAACAATAGTAAGAATATTTATATATATAAAAAACTATAAACTTGCAATACACTAGATTATAGAATCAAAAACTGATAGGCGAGCCAAAAAGAAAAGTAAAGCCATTCGACCATCGCAAGCCTGAAAATAATCTAGTTGTTGGTTAGGAAGTTAGTCAACGAAGAATTAACAATCCTAACTAATTAAAAATTATTGAAATTAAAAATTATTTAATAAAAATATCTATTTATCTTAATTCGGGAACACTAGGTTCATTCTCTATAATCTAATATAGTCTTTCTATTTCTTTCTCATACTTTTCAATTCTTTTAGTTTGGTATTCAAAAGATAATTCTAAATCTCTTATAATTTCTTTATTGTCTTGTCATTCTACTAAATTTGTTTGATAAAATGGTCCTGAGTTTCTCTATTGGTTTTAAATTGATTTATTTTTTCGAAAGTTCCTAATGATATTCTCAGAATTGTCTTAACTACACGAACAAACTTTTTAGGTCGACCCATTTTCAGACTTCTTTTGCTTATTATCGTTAGATTCTAAAGAAACAAATTGATGCAGGTATTCCATGAGTTTCTCGCCCATATCGTCATGACGGCCTTCACTCAGTGATATTAACTTATGCAAATATGAATTTAAAGAGCCAACCAAGTCACTATAAAATTTTGGACCAATTGTTCAACAACGTTCTAAATGTAATTTCATAAAAACTGTAAAAAAGAAGACTTATCAACATAAAATAAATAAATAAATTATTTCGATGATTCCAATTTTCTTTTAGTCCATTCATATTGTTTGGTCACTTCATCTGTCTCGTTCTCTAGGTCTTCCAGGTATTTTTTTGCTGTTTTAATGGTTCTACTTGATATTTCTTTAATTCTCTGATCAATCGATTGATCAATGGTTTGTTGTGATTCATCTATAATTCGTTTTAAATTATAAATATCATCAAAATGGTATCTATACATATTTTCATTTAATTCTTCCTCACGAATCAAATCTTTATCGTTTGTCATAATTACTATGGATCCAATAACCATTTCCAACTATTTCTTTTTTTACTATATTTGATCTATAGATGATTTAGATCTCCATATTCTTTCTCTTGTTCTAATCCTAATTCTTTCAGAATTTAGATTTACTATGTAATATACCTGCTTCACCTGATATTTTAATAATCGTCTTTCTTTTACTATTTCTCCCATTATTTTTGCCCTTCCTTCATGATCTTGCTTCATCCATATCTGTGTAGTTTTATTATCAATAGAAAAATTCTAAATCGTTTCAAACGTTTCTGCAATTCTCATAATTTCTTGCTTGGTTATCGTGTTATCAAGGGTTAATTTTTCTACCTTCGCTATCCATTCTTTGATCCGATTTTCTTCCTCTTGTTTTATCTGATTATATGATTCTGCGTTCAAAGTATAGGCACATTTTGAACAGAATTTATTTTCCAGTGAATTAATTAAATCACATGTAGGACAATCAAAGATTGTAGATTTTTAGGTTTTAGATTTATCCAGAATTATTTCATTATGCTCAAGTATTTTTTCCTTGAGGTCATTGCCCATTCTGGTTTTAATGTATCAAATCCCTGCCTACAATTCATTGACCATCTTACCTTCTCCTTTAGGGCGTATTCTGATAGATAGTCGAAATATGGCGTAATCGATGAATGTCTTATGCAATAGGGATTCATTTCTTTGTTTTTAGCAGATTTTAAGTATCTCTTTTTCCTTTGTGTCTATAATCTCATTATTCTCTATCAAACGTTTTATCCTGTCACATAATTGTCCCATCATTCTCCATAATGCTAGTGAATCAATTGGTGAACCGTTAATTAGATTGCAAATCAATTTTGCATCAGGTTCATCTCTGAAATGATGCTCCTTTAACCAGTCTCTTACATATGGAATTGAGATTGTTAACAGAAGAGGACCTGATCCAGTCTTTGCCTGATATGGTATTTCACCTTCACCATATTTTTCGTTCAGGCAAATGTTTGTTATTTTTAGTAATTTAAGTTCGTGAGGCCTGGCATTAAAATCCCACATTGAAGTCAATACTGCTTTATTTCTTTTCCGAGGTTCAAATTTTACTGCAGTTAATAGTTCTTCCTTTGATCGATATCTCAGATTCTGAATATGGGTTTGTTATTTTACTTTTTTTGGCTTTATTCTCAAGATTTCTTGAGTTATCCTTGCTTCTATTTCTCTATCTAACTTTCCTAAATGGAAATTGTAAATCCAGCGATAAAATGTTACAATTCTAGGAAGGTAATCATTCCATGTAGAAATCCATCTTTGTTCAGGATACTTGTCTTTACTTTTCTTCTTTGTATCAAGGAATTCAAGTATTCTTTGTTTATTTTTTACATCAATGAAGAACTATTATCATTATCTAAATATTTAGATTCAAGAAAATCTGAAAATAAGAATACCAGTTTCATAGTGTTTCTTACAGAATGATGACTCTTATCGCTATCAGGTAGAAACTTGTAATATCCTTTTATTATCTCATTATTACTAATATTTTTGACGTTATCTATACGCTTTATTAGATGTGTAACTAGATGTTCTTCCTAACCTGCAGAGGCATCAATTACAGATGGTGATGACGACCATCTACGTATTTAACTAGCTTCTGTAATACAAAATCATGTATTTGAACTATACAATAATATCTGGTCAGATACCCTAGTTCTTTCATCATATATCAGAAAGCTACTCATCATTCCAGGATTTAATGATACATTTCTTTTAAAAGGTATGTACTATTGAATATATATTATCTCTATATAAATTTGATATGATTGATAGAGAACTTCGTCAATTGATTGTAAAATTTTATTTACAAATTATTGCATCTATTGTTACTGATTATCTTTTATAAGAAAAACAAAACTGTAGTTTATGTCTTTAGAAGAAAAAATCTTTCAAAAAATTTTTTCTTCCGGTATAGAGGGAGTAAAAAAAACTATTCTAAAGAAAGAATATCCTGAGCTTGATGTTGATAAAAATCTTGATAATTGGGTTAATAAGGGCGAAATAATAATTGCTAAAAAAGCTAATACTTTCTACTGCTGGCACAAAGATAACTATTTTCAATATTTAATTATCTCGGATCCTAAATTCAAATATGTTTATGGGCTACTAAAGGATTTAAAAGATTCCTTCCATGGTTTCTCTACAACTGTAGACAAACACGTCGAAAAATTAGATAGCAGACTAATATTATTAATGGATTCATTATTAACTAACAATACTCAAAAATATGAAGAGTCATTTTCATTGCCCGATAACAAATTAGATTTAGAGGTACTTAAACAAGATTTTGATCTGTCTATATCTAAGTTTTCAGGATCAGTTGGTTGGGTAGAATTATCTACAATAAAAAATGACCTCTGCCCTAAATATCAGATAACAGATAATCAATTTTATTCTTATGTTGAACAATTGGTAACTCATTTCAAAGATGACTATGAATTATCCTCCGGTGGTGGAGAAGGGATAATTGTTAGAGGTCTTATACATGGATTTGTAAGGTGTTTATGATTTGTATCCATACCAGCTCAACCATAATCCATTTCCTAATACTCCTACTCCATCCGAAAAAGATGCAAGAATTTTAGGTGGAAAAAAACATATTGATGCAAAACATTCGATTATATCATGCATAAATGACTTATCACAAAATGTAAAACTTACCAATACAAACAATGAATTTCGAATCATTACGATAATACAAGATGTCGGTTCAGGAAAAACTCATCTTACAATCCATCTAAAAGTATCTGATGTAAAGGAAAAAGCGATTTTTTCATATATTGATCTGTCAAAGGTTTATCCTAAAAATATTCAGAGTATTTATCAGTCTATGATTTATGGATTTGAAAAGGACTATCTAAATACATTGAGAAAAGAATTATTATATTATATATTGGATAAAAGTAGAAGAAATAAGAAACTCGCAAAAAAAATTTTCAGACTAGGATTACTAGAATCATTATCAGGAAAGGGCATAGAAAGCAAGGCCCTTCTAAGCGTTGAAAATAAGTTGGATATCAGTATTAAAGATATAGATTCCTTATTTATAGAAGAATTTTCTGAAAACGATATTAAGATAATTAAAAAAATTATACAAAATAGATTTGAATCTCTAGAATCAATAACGATGTTAGAAATGATAAATAGGCTTACGCTGTTATCAAGATTAAACCTTTTATTATTCAACAAAATATCTATATTCCAATTCGATGAATTCGATGCTGAAAGTAATACATTATCATTGGTAAAGGCTTTGATTAATACCCATTTGCCTAATACGATATTAATGATGAATTTGACTCCTTATTCTTACAACAAAATTGGAAGAACTGATGGATCTGTCTATGATAGGTTAGAAAAAGCGAATTATAAAATAGATCTTGCAGGGTCAAATTCCTTTGAAGAAATTTCTGAAATTGTGATGGAGTATCTTTTTTATAATGATCATATATCTGGAAATCAAGAAATAGTTAGAAGGAATCTAATAGCCATATTAAAAATATTATATGATGACTTTGATTTCAGAAATATTCGTTCAATACTAAATATAATGCATAATACATTTGAAATTGCACGTCAGAAAAACATATCATCCATCAATGAAGAATGTATAGATGAATCATTAAAGATCGTTTATCCAGGAATGAAGATAAAGGGAAGTATTATGAACATATCAATTTCTGAATACATTAAGATAAAAAGTTACTTAACAACTGATACTAACTTAGAAAACGAAATTGTTTCTTCTATACAATCTTTGTTGGAATCATTAGAACATCATGGATCTCCTATTTCTAATAGAACTTTTTCAAGAAGTGATATTGATATATCCTACTCTGAATTAGTCAATACCACAAAATCAGCTAATATTAACGCAACTACTGCACTTGTATTAAACGAGCAATTGTCTTCTGATTATGACTCTATGTATTTAAACAAAAAACAAAATAAATTATATACACCCTCTACAATAAGTCATGAAAAACCTAAAATTTGGCTAGATCGTTCTAAGATTATTGACTTACTCTATTATTATCATAAACTAAAGGATAACGTTAATACTTTGGAAGATGATGAAAGAGCTTTAATATTAGCCAAGTCTTTAAACCTAAAATAGTTGTTACAAATATTTTAAATAGACAATTTTCCACCAAAGGAATAAAGAATACCTTATTAAATATTTAAGTGTGAAATTTAGAAAATTTGATAATTTAAATGATTTCATAGAACACCTTCATACAGATGGATTTGGTTTGATTGATTACCAAAATCATAAAATACCTTGTATTTACGTCAAAAAAGAAATGTATGAAAATATTATAATGAAAACTTTTGGAAAGAAATATGTAGTAGATGTTCTACTCAATATCTTTTATGATGGAAGGTATGTGTTTGTCGATATTTTACTTGATTTTGTTAATTTAGAATTGGAAAAAAGTTTTTTGATGAATGTAAATGAAATTGATTTCTTCGAGTTTTTATACCAATATGGTTTACTAGCTATTCTTCCAAAGCCATATTCGGTTAATTCATCTTCTAATGTCTTTATAATTCAACTACCTAATAAAGATAAGATTGGAACGGCTGTAGAACTTATCAAGTCCAATATGAATAAAATAAAGTACAATGAAGGAGAATGACCACCTTGTCACCAATCAAAGGGTTACATAAGAAAAAGAAAAATTCTAAATTATCCAAATTGAGAGACATTAATAAATTAGAAGATTGTAATATTCCTAGAGAAATTGATACACACTATCAACTGTATGGAAAACATGTTTGGGAAACAGGAAAATTAGCTGTTTGCAACATTTGTAATGGCGGTATAGATGAAAATGGTCTTTGTGCTTGTGGAAGTGGCGAAGACTAGAAGAGATTCATTCTTCATCTGTTTAATCATAGTATGCGACGACCGGGATTTGAACCCGGGTTACCAGATTGGCAATCTGATGTCCTAGACCAAACTGGACGACCGTCGCAACATACGGAATCTCCCTCTTTAGGTTATTTAAAGTATTTACTTGTATATTTTTTATATTAAAACTATTATGGTTGAATATCCTCTTCTCTCAGAAACAAAATTATTCACACATTCTTCTACTACAGCGGTTACCGAGATCACATCCCTCTCTGATCCTTTTTTCGCATCTAGTACAATATAATCATTTATAACGTCTCCTAACTCAAAACTTTCACTGCTTATGTGGTAATTGATTTCTGATGAAGAATTTATAAGCAATGTATTATTAGCATCATATTTCCCTATTCTTACTAACTTTTTTGGTTGGGGAATTGCTTTTATCTTTAATTTTATATCCCCTATTTGATGATATACATACCTACATAATTTTCCTACATAAATGTCGAATTTAAATGGATAACCTGCGGTATTTTCAGCCATTTTATTTATACCATCGTTCATTATTATATCAATTTTCTTTATTGAATTTCCATATTTGAAAATCCATTTGTTTGTTTTACTTTTTACATCTTCTATAGCATTTCTTCTTCTCGTATCTTCTAGTTTGTCAAGATTATATCTTTCGATCCAATTAAGATAATCTTCAGAAAGATCAAGAATAAATTGGGAACATATTTGCTGATAATTACTGATAGTTTCAATTCTATCATCGTTATTATTACGACTAGCTAACATAGTTTTAAGAGTATTCTACTAACTAGTATAATATATAAATATATATCAAATTCTACATTATATGGAATTCTCAGAACTATTGAATGATTTGAGATATAATCTTAAACAAAATGAAAACGCTATTCAAAATCTAACCAAAAAAAATGCTAACCTAGCATTTTTTAAGATAAATGAAATTGCAAACTTTGTCGGTAAAAGACATGGAGTGCATCTACAATTGCATTTTCCTGATACTAAGAAAATATTGGAATTCGAATCCTATGGTAATCAAAATATTGGGATAGTTTTAGATAAATTTAGAAAAAAATTTATTATTCCAAGAAATTTAATAAAAGATGAAGCTAAGAAACAAATTCCTGAAGCAAGTGTTTTAGATGCTTATATGTATGAGGATAAAGAAGGGTTAAGAATAGTTCTCAAAACGGGAAGAATAGAGGTACTTCCTGGTTCGGTACATATCTGGTGTAAGATTGATCAGGATATAGAAAGATTTATGAACTGGCTATTTAAATTTGTCATTAAGTAAATAGTAATCATATTTTAATGCTTATTGGTCAAGAATAATATCCGAAGAATTTATTTTTTTATTACATTTAATATTTGTCCTTTTCTTTTAACACTTTATGAATTGTGTCTGAATCTTTATTAAGCATTAATATATTATTCAATTCATTAAATAAAATTTATAAATCCTATAATACATTTGTACCTAAAATAGTTATATATTAAATCTGCAGGCAGAATAATATAAGAAAAATTGAGGATTAGTTGACTTTAAGGGTGAAATTCGCCTTTTCAACGAAGGCTCCAGTACCCATTCCTTTTACACTATTTATTAGTATTTCCATAGTCACTACTCCTGGATTTTCGAAAATATAGTTGTGATTAGTTGTTCCACCTCTTGCGAACTGATTTTTCAAATCCAATAGAGAAGTATTGTTAGAATCAACTATTTGTAAGTTATAACTAACAGTAGAGGTTGGAAATTGATCTTTATCAAGAAAGTCAATTATAAATGTAGTTTCAGTTCCAGATGTTATTGGGATTGGATTCCAATCCAATTGAACAAAATAATCTCCTCTAGCTGTTCTTTCAAGTAAAGGAGGACTAACTTGAAAATCTTCCATTTCCGGAGCTAATGGTTCCCCTTTACCTGTTTCTGTTAATATAAACTGAAACTGCACGGGAGGAGTACCAGTTGTTACATCAACAAATGTTTTGGCCATGACTGGATAAGGAAAATCATTCTTAATCCAAATATTACTGGAAACCGATTTATAATATTCAATCCTAGTGGTATCAACTGGCTGTGAAAATGATGGAAGGTTTAATTGTTGTTGCCCCACAGGTTTAATCTCAGATCCACCTATAGAGCCAATTTTTCCCCAAGAACCTGCATTAAGTGATAATCCTGGTTTCGGAACGTAAGCTGCAAGCCATTGTAAAGAATTTGCATATGCACTCCTATACTTTGCCATCTCTGGAGGTATATCTGAAGTTCCTAAAGCTGTCAAGTCTAAAGGACTTAAAATAAATGTTCCGTTTATCACTTTTCCTTGATCTTCAACGTAGACTGGCGCAATCCAATTTCCTTTTTCATCTTGATTTTTGAAATAAATAGTAATATCAAACTCTCGTCCATTATTTGTATCAAAATAACCTACTTTATACTTCACATACATATCTTTCTCGACTCCTTTACCCACGTACCAATTGTTCTCTTGAGCCAGTGCATTAGAAGTAGTTATAAAAAATGTCCCGAGCGTTAAAATCAAACCGATAAAAATGAATTTAACAAGTATTTTTGAAGTATATTCACTTACGGACGTCTTTTCCATAGGATATTTATTAAAATCAGCACTCATAAATGTTTTTTAAAAATCCGTAATTAATTAATTTCAAGATTGATTATTAAGAATATAAATAGATAAATCTATACAGAAATACAATGTGCAATTGTGTATCTGTTCATTTTTATGAAGTCGATTTTAAATTGGCAGGGATGCAGGTGGTTCCTACTCATAAAAATTGCGGCGATTCCTTAAATAAGGAGCAATTTTCTAAATTTGAAAGAGAATTAATAAAATATTGGAGATTTGAAGATAAAGATACTTCTTGAACATTTAATTAATATTTGTAAAATATTTTAGGCAAATTTATTAATCTCTATTTCTAAGTTTCTGTAGGTGTATTTGAATGACAAAAATGCTTAATGTAAATATCGATACAAACGGAATAGATTCTCAAGAGGCTAAAGACTGGGCAAACGAATTATCAAATGTTTATGCAGATATGGAAGTGGATAATGTTAATGTGTCAGGAAATACTATTTCATTTAATGCGGGATTCGCAGGAATGGATGATACTGAGCCAGATGACATCAAAATGAAAATCGAAGAATACGTTTCAATGAACGAAGCCTTTCAAGTAAAAAATATCTCAGTTAAATAGAGTTATATAATAACTTTACTATTCTTTTTTTGTTATCTATAAAGGTTTGTTATAAATGGACTTTATCCATATTTAAATAGTACATTTAGATATATATATACTATGACTTGTAAAGGTATTTGCGTAAGGCATAAAGCACAAAAACCAGTTGGTTCTGGAAGGTATGCAAGTGGTCAAAAACGATGTCAAATCTGTGAAATTTTTATAAAGTGGGATGGTTTATGGTGTCCATGCTGTGGATATAGATTGAGGACTAAACCAAGAAATCTCAAATATAAGGCTAAATTAAGAGCAAAAACAAAGAAGGTATCTGAACCATTTGAGGCACCTGTAATTACAGTATGATGGATACTCAAATTTTTTAGTAGATCTGTTAAATATTAATTAAACCTATTTTCTTAATTTTACAACTCTTTAAAATCTAGTTAACTAGATTTTTATACTATTCATATCACTCATTTATTGTGCTCCGATGGTGTAGTCCGGTTAAGCATTTCGCCCTCTCAAGGCGACGATCCCGGGTTCAAATCCCGGTCGGAGCATTATCTATCGTGTTCAGTAGTCCGGTAATTCTCTTCATTTTATTTGGATTGATATCCAATAATAGGGGGACTATCATAATCATCATTACACTTCAGATGACATTGTAATGGACATTTAAATAAAAAGATTTCATAAAATGGTACTCTAGGAACCACTATATTAAAGATATTAGTTTATCATTTTTTTCGAATCTTTTTCTATTGATTTTGTAATATATTATTTCCCCTCTCCTTTCTATAACTGCAATTATTCCCTCTTTTCCCATCTTCTCTATTGAAATGATATTTTCATTTAAGTCTCTAGTTCTAATGTTTAGTCCTTCGTTTATTCCAAATACAACATACTTGGCTGGTTTTTTCAAATA
Source organism: Nitrososphaeraceae archaeon (assembly GCA_042138015.1). Lineage (GTDB taxonomy): Archaea > Thermoproteota > Nitrososphaeria > Nitrososphaerales > Nitrososphaeraceae > TH1177. The sequence continues at coordinate 66,279 of JBHIVA010000002.1, forward strand.
TTCTCCTCTCTCATAAACACGAAAGTCTAGTCCAAACCCAAATCCCTCTTTAGCTATATAGCCTCTACTTCGCAGGTCCCGATAAATAAGAAATTTTGTGAAAATGGAAACATCATTTCTAAGTAATATTTTTGCAAGTTCAGAAAAATTTATAAATTTATCTTTTTCCTTTAAATTTAGTCTTTTATTATATAATAAAAAAAGTGCCTCATATGGTTCAACATAAAAGATACTATTTAATTTTTCGCCAAATCCTTTATTTCTTAATTGATCTTGATGTTTCATTGAATCTATAACAATCATCTTGTTTCTTTTTTCAAGTCTTCCATCAACAGTGAAATTGTATTCCTGTTCATCTCTATCATTGTTATTTTTATTAGCAAGAATGTTATCTAACATAAACGAATAAATCATAGATTATTTTTAATATAAAGGATTCGTGAATAATATTGAAAGGAGCTAATTATAGAGAACCACGAGGTATGCCTTACGTCCGGAGGGAATATATTGCTGGAAAACCTCAATTAAAGATTGCAAAATTTTCTTCTGGTCAATCAAGTAAAAATTACGATTATAAAGTAGAATTAATTGCTATAGAAAACATCCAAATTCGTCATAATGCTCTAGAAGCTGCTAGATTAGCTGCTAGTAAAATGATGTCTAAAGCTGGTGAGACTAGTTTTTTTTCAAAATTGAAGGTTTATCCACATGTGCTTCTACGAGAAAATAAAATGATTGCTACAGCAGGAGCAGATAGGCTTCAGGAGGGTATGAGGAGAGCATTCGGTAAAGCTACTGGATTGGCTGCAAGAGTAAAACCTGGACAAACAATAATAGAAGCATATGTTAATTCTTCAAATTTAGAACTAGCTAAAGCTGGTTTCAAGGTAGCGTCAAGTAAATTAGGTTGTCCAACAGAAACAAGAGTTAGTAATCTTCAACAAATAAACACATAATTCATATTTTTAAAAAAATCTATTTCTTTATCTAAATGAAAGTTAGTGGATTAATATAAAGTATTTATAAAATACGTGGATGGTGAAATCATAACTTTCTAGAAATAAAAGTGTTAGTTAGTTGGATATCTTTCAATTTTTCTACGACTGATATCGGGAGTATCTTTTAGTAAGAGTGGCATCTCACGAATTTATAGATTTTCACTCTAAAAATATTAATAATAGTGGCAACAAAATTTTCTACACTATGAGACTTTATTTTCTGAATGACCAACAATCTCAAAGATCTAAATAGGTAATCCTCCTCACTCAAAATATAGATAAACTCTAAGTGAAGAATAGTTAACTGTTATATAATTATCCTGATCTTTTAGCTAAAAATTTTTCTAAACCTACTTTCAGTTAAAAACTTAATGAAATAGTTTAGTTGAATTTTTCGGAACCCTTAATCTCATTATAATTATCAAAACCTTTATTCTTGAACATATATTTTTTAGATTTGAATAATGATCAAATTCCTGACTGACCTTTCAGATGAGGATTATTTTGGAAAGAGTGCATTAGTCCGTGTAGACTTTAATGTCAGTATAGTAAATGGCAATATAGGCGAAGATTATAGGATAAGGATGTCTATCCCTACAATAGATTATCTTATAAAGAGGAAATGTAAGGTAATACTTATTTCTCATTTAGGAAGACCAAAGAACAAATCGGTGCAATATTCCTTACTTCCAGTATCATTAAGATTATCAGAGATTTTGAAGACTAGGATAAAATTTGTTCATGATTGCGTTGGTTTAGAGGTGAAAAAAATGGTAGATGCTTTAAAGGAATCTGAAATTGTATTACTGGAAAATCTTCGCTTCCATAAAGAGGAGGAACTAAATGATCCTGAATTTTCAAAACAACTCGCTTCACTAGCCGACATATATATAAATGATGCATTTAGCACTTCCCATAGAAAACATTCATCTACTTATGGAGCCGCTACACTGTTTGATACAAAACTAGGAGGATTTAATCTAAAGAAAGAGATGGATTATATGACGATGATAAAGGATAATCCTATTAGACCATTTCTTGTAGTTATTGGAGGTGTTAAAATAAAAGATAAGATAGGAGCAATGGAACACCTGTTGCCCAAAGCAGATAAAATACTGATAGGAGGAGCTGCCGCGTATACATTTCTAAAGGCAAAAGGAAAGAAGATCGGAAATTCTCCTATAGATAGAGAACATTTGGACTGGGCTAAGAGTTCCTTAGAACGCTATAGCGAAAAGATTGTTCTTCCAATTGATCATGTTGTATCTCACTCTCCCGACAGTGATTCTGCCATCATTTGTAAAGAAAATATTCCTGATGGCACATTTGGTTACGATATAGGAAATGAAACTATCCAAAATTATTCTAATCAAATCGGATCGAATAAAAACGGTAGTATTTTTTGGAATGGACCTATGGGCTTCTTTGAAAAAGATATTTTTGCAAATGGTACGATAAATATAGCCAAAAGTATGGCGCTAGCCTATTGGCGAGGAGCAAAAACTTTGATAGGAGGTGGAGATACTCTGGCAGCTATGAAAAAGTCAGGCGTATCTGAATCCGAAGTCAGTCATGTTTCAACAGGTGGTGGGGCAACACTAAGATATTTAGCAGGAGATAAAATGCCTGGTTTGGTAATTCTAGAGTAATATCAATGGTAAAATTTCAAGATTTTTCTCCAAGATATTAGTTTTCACTATTTTTATTTTTAAACCAAGGGATTAATTTTAACTAATTTGATTATTGTATGTGGTGAGGAAATCATCGATATTCTCCATGCATTGTAACAACATACTTCTGCTTCTATTAATTATCCAATACGGAAATTCCTCTTCCGTAAAGATATGTTGCTCTCTAAATAAAACTGGAAGGTATCCACCATGTGTAAATATCTGTACTACAATATATCTTTCTGATACAGTGGCTATCTCTTCTTCTATACATATCTCGTTTTCCTCTATTGTTCTTCTGTAAAGTACTAGCGGATGGTTATTTTTGTTACTTATTAACAACATCTTTTGTATTTTTTCTCTAAACTTTTTAATATAGAATTCATCTAACGTTATCTGTGAGCTATGTAAATTATTTTTCCTTTTTCTCCGCAATTAAAAATATGATATATAACAACTAAAATAAATATTTGTGTTAATAATATTTAGCTAATAGAAAAGATCTTTTCTTTCGTAATATCCTTGAATAAAATAGTTTTAAAGAAAATAGTTGATAATTATTGGTTAAAGAGTGAATTTTATCTATGAATCAAAGTAACTTGTACATTCGTGTTATACTATCTATAATACTTGTTGGAGCAGGACCAATTCCAATACACGTAGCGGTGCCTGGATCTAATTGAGTCAAGCCAGCATCTCTTACTATAATTACTGGTAAGCGGACTATTCTTGCTTTTTCTCCTATATCTTCGATATCTTTTAAACTATGTGTTTTGAGTACTATTTTTGGCTGTCCAGATTGGTACCAGTTTTTGCACCATAATGGATTCTTACTTTTGGATATTTCATATGCTAGAATTGAAGCATGTGCTACTTGAACAGCTAATTTACCCATCCCCATTTTAATGTCCCTTCGAACTACAATTACCTGCTTGAAATCCATGGCTCAAGTACATTTTAATTATTATAAAAATAATCTGATATTAATGAATGACAATGGACATCACGATGTTATAGTGGCGGGTGGGAGTGTTTCTGGTCTTCTATGTGCCAGAGAAATTGCGAGATCAGGTTTGTCTGTAGTAGTCTTAGAGGAGGATGGTGAGATCGGTACACCTGAACATTGTGGAGGCCTAGTCAGTCTTAAAGCTATGGAAAAATTGGGAGTTCTTCCCAATTCGAGATCCATTTTACATGACATTAATAAAGCAAAAATTTTATCTTATTCAAAAGATTTTGACATAAGTATTCAAAATGATAAATTGATCGTTCTTGATAGAAGGGAATTTGACAAGCAATTAGCACTCCAAAGTCAAAAATTCGGATCTTCTATATATACTAAAACTTTAGTTATGTCGGTAAATTATGATAGTATGGAAAAGAGATATAATATTAAAACAACCAATGGGCAATTTTCTTCTGATTTATTTGTTGATGCCAGAGGTATTTCGTCTCTCATACAAAGTCAGAACAGAAATGGAATATTACAATCTGCCCAATACGAAATTTATGCGGATTGGATTTCATCTGATAATATAATAGTAAAATTTGACAGTGAAAGATATCCCCATTTCTTTGCGTGGCTAATTCCGATAGCAAAAGGAAAAGCCAAGATAGGGGTTGCGGGAAGTAAAATAAATACAGTGCAAACACTAGAATCATTCATTTCTAGTCTTGGTTCTAAATATTCTATCATAAGGAAAATTTATGCTCCGATTTGGGTGGGAGGACCATCGAAAAATTTTGTTAAAGACTTGTCTTTGATAGTTGGGGATGCTGCTGGCCAAACAAAACCCACTACCGCAGGAGGAATTTTTTCCTGCGGTATGGGAGGAATTCTAGCCGGAAAAAGCATTTCTATATTTAAAAATACAAACAACATCGACGAGCTAAATCAATATCAAAAAAAATGGTATTCGATCTTTGGAAAAGAATTTCAACAAATGCTTTTTTTTAGAAAGATTATGGAGCGACTTGATAATAAATCACTTGACGAAATTTTTTCACTGGTTTCAGATATCGATCTAAATGAAATCTCAAAATCTGCAAGCTTTGATTTTCATAGCATGGCCATCTCAAGGCTCATTGGGACAAAACAAACGATGAAATTATTAGGTACTATGTTGGGAAATGAAATAAGACATTTAATTCCGTAGGATACTCTGTTTGAATAATTAGAATACTAATAGTTAAAAATAAGAGTTAAAACGTAGCAAAGTTGTTTTCTGAAATGTGCTGATATTATTAATACAAAATATATCTAGTATTAATTAATAATAAACAAAAAAATTTGAAGGTCAAGAAATTATCCAATAGCCTTTCTATATTTAAAACACCATTATCTAATTAATGTTATTACGTAGAATGAAAAGAGAAATTAAAATCCATAACTTAAATCTTCAGTATTTTCCTACCATAAATTCGGATAATTGTAGGGATGAATAAGATATAATTTTATTTCCACCAGATCTCTTAATAGCACCTAATAAATTTAATAGATAATAAATTTCGTCTATTGCTCCAACGTTCGAGGCGGCTTTTACCATTGAATATTCACCAGATACGATCTGAACGACTATCGGTAGCTTGGATATTTTACTCACACGATATATTAAATCTAAACTAGAAATCGACGGCTTTATCATTACCATGTCAGCACCCTCTTTCATATCCAGATCAATCTCTCGCATTATTTCATTTGTATTAGAATATGAAACTTGGTAAGATGATTTGTTTAAACCTCTAAAATTTTTCTTGAGAAATAATTCCATTCGAAAAGGATTATAGAGGGAGGATGAGAGTTTTGCGGAGAAAGACAGAATTTTTATTTTTCTATATCCTTCTCTATTCAACCTTTCTCTAATAAATTTAACTTGACCGTCCATCATTGAGGAAGGGGCTACTATGTCTGCTCCCGCTTCTGAATGACTTACTGCAATTTTACTCAGATATTCTATAGTTTTATCATTTTTTATCAGATTATTCTTATTATCTAATATTCCACAATGACCTGATTTGTTATATTGACACAGACAAACATCGCTAATTAAACATAATCTACTTCCAAATGTTGATTTTAATAATCTTAATGTCTTTTGTACTATTCCATTATGAGAAAAAGCCATAGAGCCATGGTTATCCCTTTTTTTTGGATTTCCAAATAATATTATTGATCTAAGATCCTTTGTTACAATCTGATCAACAAAGTCAATGATTTTGTTATAGGGAATTTTCATAACTCCTGGCATTGACTCAAAATTTTTATGTTGATTAGATTCAGTAATGAAAATCGGGTATATCAAGTCAGTCTTGCATAACCCGAAGTGGTTAGCTAACTCTATATAATACTCTTTATTTTTATTAGACATTTTAATATTTGATTCTGTAAAAATCACATACTATATAATCATCTATTTTTTAGACATGGTTTTTTCATCATTTTTTTCATCTTCTGTAAGTGTCCATGGAAACCACTTTCCTATTATTTTACCCCAATCAATTTTTAGGTATAGGTAAATTATTATTATTAATATAGCAATGCTTACCCCAACCCCGATGTAAATATAAGAAGGATCAGTATTTTCTGATATCAAAGAATCTATAACTGGTCGACCTAAAAACACACTACCAAAAACTATAATTTCATTTAAAATAAATTTTCCAGCGAATGTAGCAACTGCAAATTTCCATGGACTGTATTTTGCCAGCCCCAAAGGAATATATACCAAATCATCAGGAATTGGAGAAACTGCTGCAGCAAATGCACCTGGCCAACCATATTTTGAAACTAGTCTTTGTAATGGTAACATTCTTTTTTTCGTTTTCATACTTAGAATATTTCTTCCATAGTAACTAACATAAAATATTATTAATTTAGCAATAACAGCACCAACTGCGCTAAATAGTGAAACGAGATGAGGATCAAGCTGTTGGTTTATTCCTGCTGTGAATAGGATTGGAAAATATGGAACAGGTATAAAGACTACTATACTTGCAAAAAAGGTTATTATAAGAATTCCTATGTACCTACCAACATATCCATATTCTTCTACATAGCCAAAATCTTGAAAAAATGTTAAAAGGTCATTAATATTTTCCAAAGATCTTTACTCACATTCTTTATATTTGATCGTTATTTAAGTGAATAATTTACCATTTAAAATTAGAAAAAAATATGGACAAACCTTTCTTGTTAAAAAAGGATGAAATAAACTAAAAATATGTCCATTTATATCTTATTAATACGCTTTAGCAAACATTACATTATATTTTGAGGGCCTTTTGCATAGTATGCAGAAAGACTCCCCATCTTTCCCTTCTGAGTCGAAAGGAATTACTCGTATATCAGCTCCGGTATTATTTTTTACTTTAATTTCGCACTCAACACTCCCGCACCAATTGGTTACAATAAATCCACAATTCTCTTTCAATTTCATTTGCATTTCTTCATAATCGTAAACTCTTGAAATACTACGCTCATGCAATTGTGATGCCTTTTCAAGCATCGAATTTTGAATATGGTGCAGCATACTTGTAAGACTGTCCAATAAATTCTCATCTCTATTGATAGTTATTTTTTCCTTGGTATCTCTTCTCACGATTTCTAACTTTTTTTGATGAATGTCTCGTAAACCAATATTGATGCGTAAAGGAATTCCTTTTATCTCCCAGTCGTTAAATTTCCATCCCGAAGTATACTCTTCTCGGTCGTCTAAATGGATTTTTAATCCTCCAGCAAGTAACTCTCTTTTGAGCCTTTCTGATTCTTCGATCACCAGATTTTTATCTTTATTTTTAAAAATTGGCACGATTACAATTTGTATTGGTGCAATATTCGGAGGTAAAATTAATCCTTTATCATCCCCATGAACCATAACTAGAGCACCTATTAATCTCCAGGACGCCCCCCAGGACGTTTGCCAAGCAAAATATTGTTTTGAATCTTTCGCTAGAAATCTTATTTCAAATGGTCTTGAAAAGTTCTGCCCTAAATTATGTGAAGTAGCCATTTGTAACGCCTTGCCATCTGGCATTATCGATTCTAGAGTAGTTGTATATAGAGCTCCAACAAATTTTTCTTTCTCTGTCTTAAACCCCTTAACGGTTGGGATTGCAAGGAAGTTCTCAATTAGATCCTGATAATATTCGAGAATTAATAATACCTCTTGCTCTGCTTCTTTATAGCTACCATGAACAGAATGACCTTCTTGCCAAAGAAATTCGGAATTTCTTATGAATGGTTTGGTAGATTTTATTTCTGCTCTTAAAGCAGAATTCCAAAAATTTAATTTTAAAGGAAGATCTCTATGACTCATTATCCATTTCGAAAAAATACTATAAGCAAGTGTCTCTGATGTAGGGCGAACAGCTAAATTATCTCCTAGTTTATTATTTCCAGCTCTAGTTACCCAAAATACTTCGGGAGTGAATCCAGAAAAATGATCTTTTTCTTTTGAAAGAAGTGATTCTGGAATTAATATTGGTAAAAAAGCATTTTGATGACCTGAACTTTTTAATTTACTGTCCAAGATTTCTTTTATATTCTCCCAAATTTGATAGCCATAGGGCCGAAGGATAATAAAACCTTTGACAGGAGAATAATCTATTAGACCTGCCTTGCTAACTACTTGGGTATACCATTCAGAAAGATTTTCATCTTTCTTCATAGTTATCCCTATCTCTTTAAGGTTTGACAAGTTTATCCCTTATTCTCTATTCTTCTAATTAAAATGTCTTAAATTTACAAAGGTTCCCCACGACAGTATACCTTACCCGTAATTCTACTATGAAAGTTCTTGCAAACATAACATTGTATGAATGGAACTTCCCTATTTAATACTGGACAATCTACTGATTCCAGTTTCATCCTCTTTAACATCTTTGGACTGACTCCTTTTAATTTCAACTTTCCTTTCTCATCCATCATTCCAATAGTTTTAAGTTCTTTTTTTGTATCTTCCGTTAATTTAGTAGTTTTTTCTGATAATTTTATCGGAACAATAAATTTTGTGACATTATCCATATTATCGTTGGTATTAGAATCTTCCATTGTATTATTTTAAATATATAGACTATATTTTATTTCCTAATCTCAAATCACAATTAAAAATAGAATTACTTTTTATATTATTATTTTCATAAGAGATTATCGAAAAATTGAATTCAGAAATGATATCCTGTAACAACAGTATCGTATCTGAAATTCTTATAAAATCTATTTCAGGACGTTCTCTATCTAAAAATGAAATACTATTATTAATGAATTCAGATGAAATAAACCCTTTACTTTATTCAGCATCTTTTTTAAGAAATATTCATAAAGAAAAGATAATAACCTATTCCAGAAAGATTTTTATCAATATCATTAATTTATGTAAAGATTATTGTAATTACTGTACTTATAGAAAAGATCCATCAAGTAAAAACGCTGTTTTAATGAAACCAAATGAAATTTTAGAACTGGCAGAAATAGGAAAAAAGCACAAGTGTACAGAAGCTCTCATTGTTTCAGGAGAGAGACCTGAACAAAGGTATGAAGAAGCTAAAAAGTGGTTATCCTCCTTAAATTATAGATCTACAGTAGAATATGTCTCTGATATGTCTGAAAAAATTATTAGAAAGACAGGATTGCTACCACACTCTAATTTAGGAATCCTATCGATAGATGAAATGAAAATGTTAAAAGATAATAATGTTAGTCTTGGATTGATGTTGGAATCATCAAGTGAGAGGTTAATGAAAAAAGGAATGGCTCATGAATATGCACCAAGCAAGCATCCAAAATTGAGATTAAAAACAATTGAAAATGCAGGAAAGTTAAAAATTCCATTAACCACTGGATTATTAATAGGAATAGGTGAAACTCCTGAGGAATTGATAGATTCCATATTATTATTAGGAAATTTACATTCTAGATTTGGTCACATTCAAGAAGTGATTATTCAAAACTTTAGACCTAAGGCTATGACTAAAATGGAAAATTTACCATCTCCTAGATTAGATTTTCTTTTAAAAGTCGTGGCTATAGCCAGATTGCTATTACCTAATATGAACATACAAGTTCCACCTAATTTATCTCCACTCACTTATGGATTATTTATAGACGCAGGAATTAATGACTGGGGAGGAATATCTCCTGTGACTATAGATCATGTTAACCCAGAATTTATTTGGCCTTCTATCGAAGAAATAAAACGAAATACAGAATTAAAGAAAAAAATGTTAAAAGCAAGATTACCTATCTATCCCGAATTCATAAAAACTGAATTTGTTTCTTCTGCATTAATAAATTATATAGACGATCTGACGAACAAGAGTGACGGATTAGTGAAGGAGGAATATTTAATTGATTCTTGAAACGCTCCAAAAGGAGATGGATCCTGTGATTTGGGGCATTTTAAACAAATCCCTAGATAATAAGGAACTTTCTACCTCTGAGATCGTGGAACTATTGGGTTGCAGAGGAATTAATATGAATGTGGTAGTAGCCGTTGCTAATTATTTATGTCAGACTAAAAACAACAATATTGTAACATATGTATTAAACAGAAATATCAATTTTACAAATGTTTGTATTAAACGATGTGGTTTTTGTGCTTTTAGTAGAGATTTTAGGCAAGAAGAAGGTTACTTTTTACCTATTAAAGAAATTGTTAGAAGGTCAAAAGAAGCCTATGAATTAGGGGCAACAGAGGTTTGTATACAAGCAGGACTTCCTCCGAAAATGGATGGAAATATGTATATAGAAATATGCAAAGCTATCAAAAAAGCACTCCCTTTAATTCATATCCATGCCTTTTCTCCAGAAGAGATAATGTACGGAGCTTTTCTTCTAAATATTTCGGTCAAAGAGTATCTCCATATGTTAAAGGAAGCAGGGTTAGATAGCATTCCCGGTACTGCAGCAGAAATACTCGACCAAAAAATAAGAAATGTAATATCACCCGGTCGAATTTCAGTAAATGATTGGATACATACAATAAAGACTGCTCATTCTATTGGAATATCTTCAACTGCTACCATCATGTATGGACATATAGAATCTAATGATCACATTGCAAAACACTTGGAAACAATAAAAAATATACAAAAAGAAACTAAAGGTTTTACTGAATTTGTACCTTTAAGCTTTGTTCATACTGAAGCACCAATGTATGCCAGAAAGTTAACCGATAGAATTAATCCTGGACCAGATGGACTAACCGTTATCAAAGTTCATGCGATTTCAAGAATCGCACTCAATAATTTCATTAATAATATTCAGGTATCCTGGGTAAAAGAAGGACCTAGAATGAGCCAGTTTCTATTAGAAGCAGGAGTAAATGATGTAGGTGGAACATTAATGAATGAAAGTATTTCAACATCTGCTGGTGCTCATTATGGACAATTATTAAAACCAAAGGAAATAAGGCAAATGATTTTTAATATAGGAAAAATACCAGCACAAAGAACATCCATGTATAAAATAATTAAAAGTTATTCTCAAAAAGATTATGACTATTCAGAACGTTTAGATAACGCAAAATCGAATTCTTTCGGTTCATATGGTGAATTAATCAAGTTGGATACATTTCGTTTCAGAAAAAAAGATTAACCACATTCTATGGAATTCAGGATCATTTAAATCAAAAAAATATAAATTTAAATTGGTAAATTGGTAAGATTTATCAATAGTGTAGATTTCCATATTTTTTGTATAAATATATGGATAATTCTACAAAAAATTCCTTCAAATGGAAAACTTTACAGCATAATGGAGTAGCTTTCCCTTCGCCGTATTTATACAAAGGATTAAAGATTCGTATAAAAAATGAAGAATTACAGCTAAATGAAGAACAGGAAGAATTAGTTTATGCATGGGCAAAGAAGAAGGATACACATTATATTAACGACATAATTTTTCAGAAAAATTATTTATTCGATCTTAAGAAATTACTGCCACAAAGATTCAAAGATATTGATAGTATTACTGACATCGATTTTTCCGAAATTTTTAGGAAAGTTGAAGAAGAACAAAAAATTAAACTACTAGAACAGGAAAATATTAAATCGTTACCAAAGGAAGAGAAAAAAAAAAATTCTGAGATCAAGAGAAAAGAAAGAGAGAAATTAAAAGAATTCTATGGAAAAGCAATTGTAGATGGATTGGAAGTTGAAGTTGGCAATTGGCTAGTTGAACCTCCAGGATTATTCATGGGAAGGGGTTTGCATCCACTGAGAGGAAGATGGAAACCAAGAGTTTCTGCACAAGATGTGATTCTAAATTTGGGTGAGGATTCTCCTGTTCCTGAAGGAACATGGAAGAATATAGTTCACGATCACTATTCAACATGGCTTGCTACGTGGACGGAAAATTTAACAGGAAAAAGAAAATATGTTTGGTTACATGATTCTGCTTTATTAAGACAAAATAAAGATAGAGAAAAATATGATAAAGCAAAAAGATTGGAAAAATATGCATCAAAAATACAAAATGCGATATTTAGCAAAATGAATAATGCTAAAGATATCAATGAGAAAAAAATTGCTACGGTATGTTATTTGATCTTAAAATTAGCTATGAGAGTTGGAGATGAAAAAGATACTGATGAAGCTGATACGGTGGGGGCATCGACTTTAAGGGTAGAACATATTAAATTTCCTGAAACATCGAATGGAAAAAAATTCATGGAATTCAATTTCTTAGGAAAAGACAGTGTACCATGGCAAAAAACAATAGAAATCGATTCGGATGATACTAAAAGACTTTATGACAATCTAAAATTTTTTATGAAAGATAAAGAAATAACAGCTGAGATATTTGACAATATAAACTCTGCAAAAGTGAACGCTTTTTTGAGAAATATTGATGCAAAAAATGTTCCTGGATTAACTGCTAAAGTGTTTAGAACATATTTAGCAACAAAAATTGTTAAAGAATCATTGGAACGTCCTCCAATCGAAGTGAATAAAGAATCTTCTGAAATAAAAAAAATATATGTTGCAAAAATTGCAAACTTAAAAGCTGCAATTGAATGCAATCACAAAAAAGGAATTGACCCTAAGAATCCTGCAAGTAAAAGATCTATTGAGCGTCTAGAAGAATCTTTGAGTAAAAAGAAAGAACGAATTCATAATTTACATAAAGAAATTATATCAAGAAATTGGAAAACTGAAAGGCAAAAAATAAAGATAGAAGCTACGATCGAGAAAATAACATATCAATTAAAACTACAACAAGAAACTAGGGATTATAATCTTGGAACTTCCTTAAGAAATTATATCGATCCACGTGTTATGAAAAAATGGGTGGATAACGTTGATCTTGATTGGAAGAAAATATATACAACCACACTTCAGAGAAAATTCAAATGGGTAGAAGCTGAAAAATTATTTGATGATTCTTAAGGACGTCAAACTATTAGTAACTAGAAGTATCTTTATTTCATAATCATTCAAATAAAAGCATTAATGGAGTTGAATATCTTTTGGATACATAAAAAAGATAAGTTAAACTACTATTAATAACTACCCAATAAATAGATCTTAATGATAAAAAGTATTCTAATCCCATAATAATTTAATATAATGAACGATAATTTAAATTTAGCATATGATCATTTGGATTTTGATTTTATTATCTAATAATGCGTTAAATTGTTTAGAAGTAAACTTTCCTTAATTTAATATATTATGACAAAAAACAAGAATTATTTATCTAAATATTCGAATCTCGTTCTGTCTTATTAATTAAATTCTACCCTGTATAAAAATTAAAAATATAAAAAGACGGTGTTAACAAAAGAGCTTTAGCTGTGAATGTTCTATTCTAACAATATATGTTGTTGAAATTTGAAAGAAATAGAACATCCACTATTGTAGTAATGTCTACTGTATTTGTATTTTCTTGGTTTGAGTTTAAGGAATACGTCTAAAGCATTGGAACTGTTAAAGGATCAAAAAAGAAGTTATGTTACTGTTTGGAAATGGATTCAAAGGTTCGGATCTTTACAATTCTATAACAAGCATAGAAGAGTTTCTGCATTCATTATAGATGAAACCATAATTCAGA
>JBHIVA010000003.1:0-78347 GCA_042138015.1 Nitrososphaeraceae archaeon
CTTTTTTGATCCTTTAACAGTTCCAGTGCTTTAGACGTGTTTCTTAAACTCAAACCAAGAAAGTACAAATACAAAGAATACATTACTATACATGTGGTGGATGTTCTGTTTCTTTCAAATTTCAACAACATATATTGTTAGAATAGAACATTCACAGATAAAGCTCTTTTGTTAAGTTAACACCGCCTTAAAACAAGCATACAAATATTTTATCTCCAGAGTCCGCTCAATAATTTTTTTACCTTCGTGTAAAGAATTTTAAACATGTTTATTATTCATTTATGATATTTTACCTTAATTGTAACATGGCGGAAAAAGAACCTTCTTCATCACCTTTATCTCCAAATATACCGATGCCTAATACTTTTATTCAACAGTTCTTTGAGTTTCTCAAAACATTTGGTATTATAGGGTTAGCAATAGCGTTTGTTATAGGTTTGGCTTCTTCTAAACTAGTTACCTCGTTTGTTGAAGATATTATAAACCCACTTGTGGGACTAGTCTTGCCTTCTGGAAGCCTAGAAACGCTATCAGTGAATGTCACTAGTGTTTCAGGTGTAGTCTCTGAATTCAAATATGGTAATTTGATATCAAATATTATTGATTTTCTAATAATTGCACTTGTAGTATTTGTTGCGTATAAAATATTATCAAGGTATAAACTAGTAGAGGATAAAACTAAACAGGAGGATTAAAATAAACGATAAATTTATTTACTTTTTGATTCATCGGGTGATTAATTGCATTGTTGTCTCTTTATATCGCCGTATCATAATTTTTTATTCTTTTGATAATATTTTCTTACTGAGAGTATGAGAGCGATATTCTAAAACGATTATTTCTCGTAACATATTTCCATGGAATTTATTTGAATTTCCAGATCTAGTTAATATTTGTGGTTATTTTTGGTTTTATTACAGCAAGTAACTTTGTAAAAGTAAATGGTTTTAAGAGAACATCATCGAGCTCAATGTCAATTAAATGCTCAATATCGTTTATTTCAGTCGATGTATTAGTTGTTGTTAGTACAATTCTCTGATCCGGTAATTTTTCTCGTATTTTCTTCACAAGATCGCTTCCACTCATATCATGAATATGTAAATCCAATATTATCATATCAAAAGGGCCTTTTAGTTCTATAAGATTTTCCATACATTTATCACCATTATCGACGATTACTACTTCAATTCCAAGACCATTAAGATATTCCGTATAAAGATTTCTTAAATCAGGTTCCGGTTCGACAATTAATATTTTTATCTGAGCATTTTTATTTTTTTGTTGCTTTTTTGCTAAATCGTATGAATATTGTAAAGAATATTCATTATTTTTTAAATGAATTGTAATATCATGGCAATCACCAATCTTGTTTCTTATATTTTCTTGAGATTCTTCTCTGAAAATATAGTTGGGATGAGGACAGACGACAGTTATATTTTGATTATTTCTTATCCATTCTGAGTGAGTATCAGCCCACCATGTTTCTAAATCTATAGATTCCTTAAAATGTTTATTTTCAGATAAATGACATGCAGCATCTGCCACCACTAATATTTTATTTTCCTTTCCTTCTGAAAGACGTTTTTCTAATAGATTTTCTAGTTCCGATTTTAATTGTTTGAACAAGGACAAATCTCCATTCCTAGCAGAGTCGTAGTAAGGTTTAAAATTAATGAATTGTAGATCTTTCCTATTAAAATTTTTTTCAAAATTCTTTATTCGTAAGGATAATTTTTTTATTATAGAACATTGGTTAGGATCATCAATAAAAACAGAAGCATAAATACATAAATAATCTTTTTTTAATCCTTCATTCAAATAGTCGGTGACAATAGTATCACGTTTATCATTATTCTCATAAAGTAACATAATATGCTCAGAGGATAGAATATTCATGGAATGTATGGATGAAGTCGATGTCATAATATATTTGAACCTCCGCGATTAAATTCTTCTGAATCCTCTGTTTCTGGATAGTCATTAACTTTTTTGTAATCGTAAGTTGTAGAACCATCTGTGTCAATAATTTTGTCGTGTTTGTTTTCAATAATACTACCTATATGAAAATTATAGGGGTATTGATTAATAAATGATTTTTGATAAGGACACAAATATTTGCCTCTTATTGGTCTTCTATGCCACCACGATTCTACAGCAAGACATTGGGAAAACTGTTTATTTTCAAATAAAAAACTGGCGCAATCCCCTACAAAACGAACATGTTTATTTATTCTTTTTTTAATTCTTTTTAAAACATCTTTCTTAAACTTTTCAAATAATCCTAGATCACCTGTCAAAGCTCTGACATACATAGGAGCCAAATCAACAATTAACAAATTCCCTTCTTCAATATTTTTTTTATAATTGACAATTTTTGATGCAATTTTAAATGTATTTTTATCTCTTAAAGAAACAGTCCCATAAATACAAAGCTCATCATTAGTTAAACCTTCATTAATAAAATCACATACATATGAGTCTCTAATGGTTTTGTCATTATATAGCAATAGCAAATGTTGGTTATTCTTAGTAAGCCCAACCATTTACATATTAGTATTACACTTATCGAATTTAAATCTTTAATATGAAAAATAAATTTAATTATCTCTAGATTTGAATTATTATGCTTCGTTCGATTAAAAAAGATGATAGATTCGTTAAACTCTTAAAATTTTAACAACTCATATAAAACTAGTTCATCAATATAAAAAACCGAATAATAATAATTTACTAAAAAAAGTTTCCTTTAAATTTATATGATAAATTTTATTATCTATTACTTTAGGTTTAAGAATTTACGCGAATATTGGTTACTATAAGCTTCAATACCTCTACATATAGTTTTGCAATCAACTATAATATACAGAAACATAATTAATAAAAATCCATATTCACAATTTTTTCTCTAAATCTTTATTATAAAGTTACCTAAATAGTAATATTTAATATTTACAGAATTACTTATTCTTTACTAGAAACTGACTTCAGTATGAAAATTATTATTCTAAATAACAACTTGAAGTTACAAGTGCTGAAAAAGTAAATTAATAATAAAATCACTATAAACTTTTAAAGAATCATTATCGACAAAAAATATCACCAAAATAAACTACTGCTTTAGAATTAATAAATAAACGGAAAACAAATTTATTCATTTCAAACAGAAATTATGGTACATATCCTTATAGCCCTTGTGGTGTTTTATTATCATATAAAATTCCTTTAGGTTTACATGTGTTGTTTGTCTCTTTAGATTAAGATATGCCATTCGAAGTAATAAGATTTGATTTTTAAAAATCTAAGCTAATAATTGTTTAGAAATAATTGTTAAATAAGATTTTGTAATAATTTCAAATAGTGTTAAAGCACTAGAAAGTAAATTTAGTTTTATTCCTTTCATAAGTATATTCAAATCTATTGTAAATGACATGTAGTTGCGATTCATTATTATAATAACCATACTTCGATATTATCAGAAATAAAGTTGTAGGAATATTCCAAACTATCACAAACCTTGTCATTTGAATATCTTTCAAATAAACAAACTCCAACAGCTCACAAAAAAAATTTATGTATTTACAATTATGTGATGATGGATTAAAGGTCTATTTGATTAATTAGATTAGAATATAAAAGAAATTATCTATAAAATATTACTAAACTATATTCTTATATTTGTTATTAATCAATGAAACAAATATTTTTATATAGCAATATATTATAATGATATACCTATGAAATACAATACTAAAAACCTTATCGCGGTAGGATTGTTTGCAACTGTTATAGCATTATCGATCTATGCTGCACCAGTGTCTGCACAGTCAGAAGAAACAAATCAAACTCTTGAAGAAGCTGGCGAGTCTGCTAATCAAACAGGTGAAGCCATTCAAGGAAATGCAAGTGAGTTAGGTGCCAATATTACTGAAGGCGCAACTAATGTGGTAGAAAATATTGGTGAAGGGCTAGTCAATTTAACAAAATAAATCCTAGTAATATTTAATTTTTTTTTCATTAAATCAATATTTTTTTGATATTTTTTAGGGGTACAGTAATAATCCTAATACTATTTTTACTCATTACATTAGTTATATAGAATGTAGCACTACTGTAAATAATGGTAAACAAGTTATATTTATCAATCATGCCCCTGATAATAGGGTTGATTACTCCTGTATTCGCACAGCAGACATTGTTAGATTTAACAACCCCATCGGGAGCAGACATGTATGGTGGAGAAAAAAAGGGTAGTATAGATTTATCAATACAAAATAACACTGTCATTGCTACTGCTACCATGAATGAACAGCCAGCAGAAGGACAAGTCTATGAGGGTTGGTTTGAAGACAAAGGTGATGCATCAGGATACTCATTGAGTGTAGGAAAATTTGATGAGACAAATACACTTAATATAAATCAAACAATGGTTAATCCATACACATATACAATATTTTACGTAACGGCAGAACCTATTGATGATCCAGACCCTAACCCGTCAGATATTGTAGTAGCAGCAAAATTATCTGCACCATTTGGACAGTAGAAGAATTTTTTTTATTATTTTTTCACATATTAGAAAAAATAGGATTGAGCCACAAGCTGAGGTCGAAATAAACTAAAAAGTAAAAACTTTTCAGTGTAGAAATAATGATCTAATTTAATCGTTATTGAACTTTTTCTTAGGGTGCTTAGATATACCTAATTTAAAAAATAATTAATAACTTTACTGACCGAATTTTTAAATTTATAATAATTCTCCCAGTTTAAAAGAATCTTTTTCTCGATTTCCTAAGGCTATGCTACTCATTTCTTTAAATTATAAAGCATTAATAATAGATTTTCTATCATAATGGTTATTAAAATATATTTAAAGTTTTTTGTTTGTTTTGAGATTTTAACAAGTTTTTTTACCCAAGGTTTTAGTTCTTATTTACTATAGAGATAATTATACCAGTAATGTTGAGCGGTATTGCTGCTATGAATTCTTAATAATGAATGATCTGGAGATGTAGTGGTTGAATTTAATAGAAAAGAAAGATTTTCTTCTTCGGGAGTATCAGTGATTACGGAAGTAATATTATAATGCTTTAATGATTCTCAAAGTCCTTCGGTATTCCATAATGATGTCTAAATTCAATTACATATTGATATTCAGATCATTTTTCTTCTTGTATTCCCTCTTTCTTATTATAATCAGAGGGATTATTAATATAGTTCTTTTCTGGTTTTCTTGGTAATTTGTCTAAAAATTCCTGGCGTATGGAAAAAGATGCGATAGTGAACCTATGAGACAATTGAATTAAAATACCCCCTAATTTTCCTGTATAAGTCAATGGATAGATTTTTTCAAGAAACGAATAAAGATCAGATATAACATTTCTTTTTAATCTAATTTTTTCTATGAGTGATTGGTTCTGGAACTTTGATAGAAAATTCAAAATTTTCTGGATTTGTATTAACCATATCTAAAAATAAACCTCTAGTCATTTTAGAATAAAATTCTTCATAGAACGTAGTATCCATTTCTAACGTGTTAAAGAATTCAGAATAAAAACGAAGTCTCTTTGTCTGTTTCTCAGGATAAAAAACGCCAAGCCATCCACCTTTTTCAGGAAGATATCCATATTTCCATCCAGAACATCCGAAATAATAATTCAAAATTCTTTATTTGTAACGAAATTAAAAAAGATTTAGGTAATTACTATTAAGGCTGAGGCATATGATTTACCTTAAACTGTTTCCTAACAATTCTATAGGCATCTAAGGATTGAATAAGGTTTACAATACAATATAGGACAGCCAATACAAAAAAAAGTTGACTAGCACTATCAATATTAAATCGAAGTGATGAATCTAACATTATATTTGAATTTATAATAGGAAAAACAAATGACATTAAACTTCCAAGTAGGGGAATTAAAATAATCCAACCTAAAATCATTATTAATATCCATCTTTTTTTCCCCACATACAGGTGCCCTACACCAAGAAATCCCCACAAACCTGCAATTAAAGACATAAAAAAAACAAAACCAGGACTAGCCAATGTGGATGATATATGTAATAACCATTAGAAAAGGTTTTACATCATCTAAAAATTTAAAAAACTAAATTTACATCTATTTATTGATTAGCATCCAAAAATCTCAATCGACATGTCTTTGACTTGATTAGAAATCTAATTTTCGTAATTTTTGTATCTTTCTTGTTTTCCAGTATCTACAGTTAAATTGGATTGATTCAATCACCCAATTTAATATATAAAGTGATTAAAGAACTTAATTTTAGAATAAAATACTTAGGTAATTAGTACATTTCGATTTTTTAAGATAGTTATATTTTCAATGATGATTTTTCAAATTTATTTAGTTTGGATCTTAAGAAGTTTTGAAAAATTTGAAAGCCTTGATATTGATGTTCAAACTCACTTATGTAAGGTATAATAAAATAAAAATATGTACAAATTCTGATTATAATTAGAATAATAAAGTTAACTATTGAACAAATTTAAAAATTATCTAGTAATCAAAGTTGTTAAAATCTTTATCAAAAAATTTTTAAAAAAATAATACAGCATAATATTTTTGTGCTATACTATATGTTTATAGTATTTGTATTTAGATTTTCGATGCGATAAATAAAAAATATTTACAGTGAAAAACTGTTATTATATACTAGAGGATCCTCTTTGATATCAGCTTTAATAAAAAGAAAGATTTATTTTCAGATTTCTAATCCATCGTAAGAATAATAATTGCTCAAAAATATGTTCAATTAAGTAATTTTAAAATTTGTTTAATATCACTAAATTTATTAACACTAACTATATTCTATAAATAGTCAACCTTATAATTATCTTTTACTATAATAATCTGTTGTCTGACGTAGAGATATTAAATGAATTAAGAGATTCGCTCCATCTCAAACGTAAGCAATTAAATGAATGCAAAAAGATTTGGGAAAATGTCTCAAATGAAGATATTAATGAAATTTCACATTTATCTGGTAAAACTTTTGTAAGACTTTTTGAAATTCTAAATGATTTGTATAAAAATCTCGAAGCAATGTATATTCTTAATGCAGGAATAAAAAACGAAACAGATATGTTAAGAGATATTATAATCGAATTGCCAGATGTAAAAAATAATCCACAAACTCAAAATGAGGTAAATCAGATATTTCTAGATTTTTCTGAACGGTTTATGAATATTCAAAAATCTTTTAGCGAGGAAAAAATTGTTGATATGGATCTGACGTAAAACCAATTATTGTTTCTGTCAATCCATTGAATTTACGCTAGGAAATTCCTCTGATTTTTTCGAGTCCTACAAATGAATATCCTATTCAATATGTAGATGTACTATTCCAGGACGATAAATTGTCGTCTTTAGGAAACGATAACGGCCAATTATTTTGAACTTTGTAAAAGATTTATCTCCAAATATATTAGTTATCAATTTTTACTAGATCGAACTTTTATTACCTACTAATAATGATATTTACATATGGTATCAGGAAAATATTTTAATAAAGGGGTGAAGGCCTTAGATGAACCAGATTTAGGACATGTCGTAAGAGAAACCCCAGATAAAATAATAGTATTTGGAGGAAAAAATAAAAGATACGATATACCAATTTCAGAAATACAGCAAGTAGGAGCGAATGTTCTTATCGGTCTTAATCGTTCACAGATCGATAGCAAATACAGCGTTGATAGGGAGTCTCCGTTACCTACAAGTCGAAGAGACCCCTGGGGTAGTTCAGACAAGCAAGTTGATTTAGGGACTTATGAAGGAAGATATCCTCAATCTCTTTTCAATAAAGGTGTAAGAGCAAAAAACGAAGATTCTGTCGGGCATATTATGAAAGAAACAAATGATAAAATTGTAGTTTTTGGTTATTTTGACTATAGGTTTGATATACCTAAGTCCGAAATAATAGCTGTGGGTATGAATGTTATTTTAGGTATCGATTTCCCTGAAATCTTTAAATATAAAGTTGATAAGAATTCTCCCTTACCCACAGGAGAGGAAATTCAGAAATTAGATGATGAGCCATATCCAGCCTATTACCATGGTCCAAGGGATGACTAAGAAGAAAATGGAAAGCTTTTGCACCCAAAATAAATCTATACGTAAATACCGTTCAATTATTTTAACCAATTTATAATTTTTTAAATAAATTTTAAACTCAACTACTGATTTACATTCGAATTTTTATCTAACTAGTATAAATTATGGTTATACTATAAACATCCATGATGCTTATGTTGTGTATTATATTATCCTAATTATATAGATTCATTTTATCTTGTATAACAATACAACAAATTTTTAAACAAAAAAATTTATTAATCTTGAATATCTACAAAAGTTTTTTTAACTGCCGGTCTGTTCAGACATCTAAGGTATATGTAGTAAAATTAGATATGTAAAATTGATAATATGATACCATATTTTACAAATTTGTTTTATAATTTATAATCAGGACTAAAGTATAACATCTCAGAATAAGGATTACTTTATAAGTAACACAAAGTATTTTCTTTTTTTATCACAAAACGATTTACCAAATTTTATTAATTTTTAATAATTATCTGCTCTAACTATGTATTCAAGATTTTTATAATTAGAATTTAATTACATATAGAAAAAAACAATTCCAAACCATTAAGATTAACGCAAACCAAAGTTTAGAGAGAATACTGTTAAAGTTTTAATGATGTTATTTTATTTTAATAAACATCAATTAACTTCTCTTTTAACAAAAAATTTTTCAACGTTAATAAATATGGGATTTTTAATCAAACTGGTGCTGTTAAGTTAACGAAAGATCTATAGCTGTGAATGTTCTATTTCTAATCTATGGTCATTAGATTATTTTTTGAAAGAAACAGAACATCCACCACATGTATAGTAATGTATTCTTTGTATTTGTACTTTCTTGGTTTGAGTTTAAGAAACACGTCTAAAGCACTGGAACTGTTAAAGGATCAAAAAAGAAGTTATGTTGCAATTTGGGAGTGGATTCAATGTTTTGGTTCATTGCAGATTTTCAGGAGAAAAAGAGTATCAGCATTCATTATAGATGAAACCATAATTCAGATCGGTAGTTAGCATTTCTGGTTATGGATCTGTATTGAACCTGTTAAGAGATCTGTGCTTGGAATCCATATATCAGAAGAGAGAAACATGTTTGTAGCAGAGAATTTTATCCGTTTTCTTGTATCCAAATATGGTAGACATACGGTTTACACTGATGGAGGTACATGGTATCCACAAGCATGTAAATTTTTACATCTAAAACATAGATTACATTCTCCTTTGGATAAGAGTTTGATTGAAAGAGTGATGCAGTATTTTAAGGATAGAACAGAATGTTTTGATGATTACTATCCATGTTTAAATATCTAAAAAAGAAATTGTGATCTACAACATGTATACAATTGGATGAAATTATTTGTTTATCTCTATAATTCAAAAGTTAGAAATATCATTGTATTCAAAATTGGAGGTGAAATACTCTTAAGTTAACAGCACCCATACAATTATATATTTTTCATCAGATATCAGTGAGAAAAATAACCATCAGCTTTAAGTAAACATAAAATTAGTCAACTATAAAATGCAAAAGAGTGGATTACAACGTGTATTACTTTCTACTTTATGAGTTAGAATATTTAGGTAGTAAGATAATCAAAAATTTAAATATCAAATATTATTTCAAATAATTCAATAAATTGTTAAAACTAATCATCTCTAAAGGCATACATTATCATTTTTCTTAATTTGAGTATATTTTTAAATTTACATTAAAAATTTTATTCTTTAATTAATATCGAAAATAACAAATACATGAAAGTATATGAATGGAAAAAGTAAAATTTGGTCAATATTTTTATATTCAATTTAATATAATAAACTATGAATTCATGTATTAATCATCTATTTTATTTCGATACAGATTGTGAAGAATGTAAAAAAGAATATTTTATTTTAAAAGGGCTAGAATTTAAAGAGAATTTGAAAATCATTCCCACACAAGTACCAAATATTAAAGAGAAACCTATAGTTTATAAGGAATTTAATGAAGAAAAAGCAAAAAAACTCTATGAAAAATTATTTATTTATTATCTAAAAAATACTGAAGATGAAAAAGAAGCCTCAAAAAAGGCTAAAGCTGTTATAAAAAAACAATGTTTGATAAGAAATTATACCCCCTGGAAATGGATCTAAAGTGATTATTTATATCTGGTCAAACTATTTTTATGTTGATACAGCTGGGTATTTATATATAAATGATCTAAATTTTGATTTGGAGCATGTGTCTAATTATAGATTAGTGTAAATAACCTTGTACTAAATTTATGTATAATAAAGTTTTATTTTTATGTATTTTGGTCAATATATAAAATTATACGAATCAATATTTTATAAAATTATGAATTTTATAATACTAAATACTTACTTGGATTTTACAATTAAATATTTAGTATCATGGGCATTATGATTTGTCCAATGTGTAGGTAGGTTTATAGAGTGAATTATTGTTAAATTATTGTTTTCAATTATATCCCCCCATCCAAAATAATCATTGTTATTTGAAAATTTCCGTTTTACTAAACTGCCTAATAATACAATCAAATAAGATTTGATTTTATTCTCTTTAATTCGTTTCATTATGTTCTCTATAAACATTTCCCCCATTTCTGGAAGGGCTGATATAACGAAACATGGACGATACAGTTCTAAGTTAGAAAAGTCATAAGTAGTTGCATCTGCATTTATTATTTCAAAATTTATATTTGTTTTTTTACTAATAAATTTCTGAAGATCGATGAGACTACTATCTATCTCTAATCCTATAGATCTTATACCTAACAACGAGCCACAATATGGTATCCTTCCATCACCTGAACCTATATCTATGATCTCGTTACTACACGTCTGATCTGATCTCAACCATTCACACAACAACAACGAAGATAAAATCCATGTTGGGTAAAATGGTTGATAGCTTGTATCGTATTTTTTCGCATTTAGATAAAAATTATTGACATCCCCCTCGTAGGATATAAATCCAGTGTTATCAATGGACACACAAGTTTTTTTAAAATATATTGAATTGTTATTTGTAAACTGGTGTAACTTTCCCAACATTAGAGTATTGATCGGAAATTTTTTAGAATATGAGATGGGAATAATTTCAGAAATAATACTTTTGGGATTTATTTGATCAAAGTAAATATTTTTTGATTTTATTAGATTTTCTAAGATAATCCTAAACATCGATCCAACTCATATTGTTAGGCTAATAATCAATATACTGATTCAGAAGAAGGCCTCAAACCTCTTTTGAAGACACTATTTCCACATTGTTGACATTTGTATATTCTTTTTCTTTTGTAGGTATATATCACTTCTTCATTTTCTATTATTTGTTGTATAGTTTTCTGCATACATATATCACAAAATCTTTTTTCTGTAACCAAATCTGTTAACCATTTTTTTGAGTACTGAATTAACTTTCTGTTGTAACAATATTTCCTTTTTTCACTTTCTTAATTTTATTTTTAAAAGGTCAGGAACTTCTATCGGTCTCTTTGCAACAGGGACGTTCGCTTTTGAATAATTAGAAATTTTTGATTCAGCAGAACCATAATTACCATAAACAATAGCACCAGCATGTCCCATCTTTTTTTCTTTTGGTGCGGCTCTTCCAGCTACATATGCTACTACTGGCTTGTTAAAGTGAGTTGTTATTATATAATCTGAGAGTTTTTCTTCAGCATCTCCTCCAATTTCTCCAACAACTATTACAGAATCTATCTCATCTCTGTCACGAATAAGATCAAAAGCCTCTAACAAATTAGTTCCATTTATTGGATCTCCTCCTATTCCTAGGCATAATCTCTGTCCGTACCCTGCCTGTGTTAATGTATGTGAAACCTCGTACATTAACGTTCCACTTCTTGATAAAACGACAGTTGAACCTTTAACGAAAGGTTTCGCAGGCATTATACCAACCTTCATTACTTCTGGGATTATTACTCCTGGGGTATTTGGACCTATCATACGAGCTCCATTTTTTTTGGCATATTCTAAAATTTTTAAAGAATCAATAATTGGAACGTGTTCTGGTATGGCAACCAACAATTTTACTCCGTTATCTATAGCTTCTTTTGCTGCATTAAGGAAAAATGGAGCGGGAACAAAAATTCCTGATATTTTCGCAGCTGTTTCCTTAATTGCGTCAGAAACTGAATTATAAACAGGAATACCTTCAAAGGATATTCCTCCTTTACCAGGAGTTACACCTGCTACTATATTCGTACCATACTCTTTCATTAATCTAGTATGAGTTGAACCAAAGTTTCCAGTTATTCCCTGTATTATTACAGGTTTTTTATTATAATCCCTATCTTTTTCATTTCCAATTAGAATATCAAATAAATCAAATTTATAACTCATTTCTTACAACATCTTTCCTCAATAATTTACAGCTGATTTTATTGCTTGTTCTACTGTATTAAATAATTTTGCTTTACTCTCTTTTAGCATTTCCTTTGCTCTATCTGATTCAGCCCCAGTTATTCTAGCGAATATTGGAACTTTAATAGTTTTATCATTATATGCATTTAGAATTGCTTGGGCGACTAGATCAGTTCTTACTATTCCCCCATACAAATTAACAAGTATTGCTTTAATTTTTATTACTTTACTGACAACTTTCAATGCCTGATAAATAGACTCTGTTGTCGCTCTTCCACCAAAATCAAGAAATGCACCCGCTTTACCTCCTGCATCACTAACCATGTCTAACGTAGACATTACCAAGCCTGCTCCATTTCCTATTATTGCAATATCGCCATCTAATTCAACAAATGAAAAACCATTTCTCTTAGCTTGTGATTCAAGAGGGGAAAGCTTTTCATACTTCATTAAATCCTCATGTCTAAATAACGCATTATCATCAAGAATTACTTTCGCATCAAGTGCTACGAATGTACCATTTCCGAGCAGTGCTAGGGGGTTTATTTCTGCTAATTCCGTTTCTTTTTCCTGAATTAATTTTGACAATTTTTTAATCAAGTCAGTAAATCCTTTTTTTTCGTTCTCACTTAGCTCCAAATTGTTTGCAACTTCTGAAACCGAATCGGAGGATACACCTTCATTCGGAATATCAACTATTACTTTATCATCAACACTTTCTATCTCGACTCCTCCTTGAGAAGAAGCTATTAATGAATAACATCTTTTACTCCTATTAAGAAAAAAAGAAAGATAGAATTCCTTTTTGATATCTGCCATTTCTTCTAAGAGAATAGATTTGGGTAGTTCACCTTTGACTTCTTTGTGTAAAAGCTCTTGAAATTTTTGTATTAATTCCTCTTCTGTCTTGCACTTCAAAATTGCTCCTGCCTTACCTCTGCCTCCAACCATTAATTGTGATTTTAATATCAGCGGATAACCTATTTTTTTTGCTCCAAATATTGCTTCCTCTAACGTGTGAGCTAAATAAGATCTTGGTATTTTTATCCCATATGAACTAAGAATCTCTTTTCCTTGGAATTCCATTAATTTCATTTTTATATAACCACGATATTTTTTTAGGTTTATAATCTTATTTTTCTATCCTTTCTTAGTTATTATGAAATTAATTTTCTTCTTCAGGATCAAATTAGCTGACTAACTTTTTTCAATCATGATAACATAGTGATAGGTAACGATAACTTGTTTACCTACAAATTATTTTAATATTGCAAATTCTATAAAATCGCATAAATTAATAACTTAAACACGATGCCAATA
Source organism: Nitrososphaeraceae archaeon (assembly GCA_042138015.1). GTDB lineage: Archaea > Thermoproteota > Nitrososphaeria > Nitrososphaerales > Nitrososphaeraceae > TH1177. Next base: position 13,812 of record JBHIVA010000003.1, read on the forward strand.
GTACTTAGGAAATATCTATTGATAATTTGTTTTTAATTAGAAGAATCTTAGGACAATTTCTAGAGCTAACTTTTATCGTCTAAATCCATTCCATCGATGAAATTAAAACTATAAAATTTGTTTAATAACACTATGAGGATTAGCATAAAAAAAGTCAAATTAAGCAAGGATTAATTACCAATAGCTTAAAAAAGTTTACATGGATATAGAAGAGAAAATTTCATTGGTTGTTAGCGAACCAACTGAGGAAATTGTAACAACTGAAGAATTAAAAAATCTGTTAGATACAGTTTCCTCTCCTAGGCATTATATAGGCCTTGAAATTTCAGGAAAGCTTCATCTTGGAAGTCTCATTATCACAGGGCTTAAAATTAATGACCTAATTAAAGCTAACTTCAATACAACTGTTTTCTTAGCAGATTGGCATACTTTTCTTAATAACAAATTGGATAAAAATTGGGAAAAAATTCAAGAAATTTCAACTTACTATGAGAAAGCTTTCAAATTTTTTTGTCCTGGAGTAAAAATTGTTCTAGGCAGTCACTTGTATCAGAATAATGATGAATATTGGAAAAATTTTATTAATTACTGCAAACAGATGAGTTTACCAAGGACAATTAGAACACTGACTATAATGGGAAGAACAACAAAAGAAAATCTTGATCTTTCTCAATTTCTCTATCCAGCTATGCAGTCTACGGACATACATGCTTTAGACCTAGATCTGGTCCATTCTGGAACTGATCAAAGAAAGATCCATATGTTGGTTAGGGAGATATTTCCAAAACTAAAATGGAAAGTTCCTATAAGTCTGCATCATCACCTATTGCCTGGATTATTAGAACCTATGAGATTAGGCATTACAGAGGATACCAATGAAGATTTAAGGATTTCTAGTAAGATGAGCAAAAGTAGACCCATGGGTAGTATTTTTATAACAGATTCTACAAAAAATATAGAGCAAAAGATCAAAAAAGCATTTTGTCCCACAGGAATTTCGGAAAATAATCCAGTTCTAGAGATAGTTAGATATATCATTTTTAAATATTTTGATGAATTTAAAATAGAACGACCAGCAAAATATGGAGGGGATGTTTCCTATGATAAATATCTAAACTTACAATATGATTATATTAACAAAAAAATTCATCCTCAAGATTTAAAAGAATCTACCGCAATTTATCTTGACAAAGTTATAAAGCCTGTGCGAACATTTCTAAAAAACAAAGAGCCAAATTTCGAATAATATTCTCGAAATTAAATCATTACTCAATAAGGATAGAAAATTTCATGACACAATAATTCTTTTTAATTAGACTCACTAATCGACGGTTTTTGAACTAATTTATATTTAGATTTATATCCTCTAGGATTTATCATCATTTCATTATATCTGAAGGTCGACGAGTTTCCTACTATAATTGTCGTAATCATTCCTATCATATCTCCGTAATTTAACATATTTTGCAGATCCGTCAATACTATCTTTTGACTTTCTCTATATGCACCCTTAATAATTGCCACTGGAGTTTGCGAATCCCTGTATTTAAGAAAAATGTCTCTTGTATCTTTTAATTGGTGTATCCTTTTTTTACTTGCTGGGTTATAAATAACAGTAACATAATCGCCTATAGCAGCAGCTTCCACCCTCTTGACGATCATTTCCCATGGTACTAACAAATCACTCATACTTACCACAGCAAAATCAGTCATCAAAGGTGAGCCTACTAATGCCCCACAAGAATTTAGTGAAGAAACCCCTGGGACGCATTCAACATAAATTCCATCATTTTTATTCCAACCCTTTTCAGCTAAAATCTCATAAATCAATCCTATCATCCCATAAATTCCAGGATCTCCAGAAGAAACGAGTGATACAATTTTCCCATTTTCTGCAAATTTAATTGCTTGATTGGCCCTATCTACTTCTTGTGTCATTGGATATCTGTAAATTTCCTTTCCCAAAATCAGGTCCTCTACTAATGATACATAAGTTTCATATCCAACTATTATCTGGCTTTCTTCAATCGCTTGTTTTGCCCGAAAGGTCATATGCTCATGACTTCCAGGTCCAACACCCACGACATATAATTTTCCGTTTGACAAATTTCTTATAACTATATTTGAATTTACAAAATTTATCTCTTTATATTTATGAATTACTTAATATGAATTCTGTATGCAATACTTTTACGGCTTCTTGACAATTTTCTTCATCAATAACAAAAGCCAAATTTAATTCTGAGGAACCCTGAGCAATCATAATTACGTTAATATTTTTTTTTGCTACAGCACTAAATGTTCTCGCCGCAACTCCTTTTATTCCTCTCATTCCTGACCCTACTACTGAAATTATAGCGACATTTTCATTAACATCCACCCTTTTGATAAGTTTTCCAAGAAAATTTAGTTCTAAGGTTGTAATTGCATTATCCAAATCATTCTTTTTAACAATGATAGAGATACTTGCTTCAGAAGGTGTTTGTGAAATCATCATTATATTAACTTGATTTTTTGCCAGAGCTTCAAAAATTTTTGCGGCAGTACCAGGGTATCCAATTAATCCACCTCCACTGACATCAATTAGAGCTATATTTCTTATAGCGGTAATAGATTTTACAATCTTGAACTGGGAAGGATTTTGAATAATAACTGTTCCTTTATTGTCCAAATTATTAGCATTTCTAATTCTAACTGCTATTTTAGAATCCATTACTGGTTCAAGCGCCCGAGGATGCATGTATTTAGGACCAAACATTGATAATTCTAATGCCTCGGGAAATGATACCTCATCAAGGGTTATCGCATTCTCAACAATTTGTGGGTCGGCAGTCATTAACCCATTAACATCACTCCATAACCATACTTCATCAGCATTGATACTGGCAGCAATAATTGTAGCAGAATAATCTGAACCACCTCTACCTATTGTTGTTATATTTCCATTCTGATCCGAGCCAATAAAACCAGTAATAACAGGTATATTTTTTTGTTTTAAGAGAGGCTCTAATTTGTGACGAACTCTTAGTTTGGTTGTATCCATTAGTGGTTTTGCATCACCATAGTTCGAATCCGTCAATATCCCAACCTCTTTTCCATTAAAAAAAACTGATTTTAAGCCTATATCAGTTAAAATAAAAGAAATTATGGGAGTAACCAATCTTTCGCCAAAGGAAACAAGATAATCTCTCGATTTGGGAGTAATTTCTCCCAAGATAGATACTCCAACAAGTATTTCTTTAAATTCATTTAATAAACTGGAAATAACTTGTAACACCTCATTCTTTTTATCAATCCCCGTTATTATTTTTCCTACTAGATTGATGTGGATTAACTCCATGTTAGTAACAAAGTCATTAATTATATTTTTATTGATTTTTTTTACATCCTTACAGAGATTTAAAATTTTATCTGTTATTCCTCCTAATGCAGAAACAATTATTATTAGATCATTACCAGATTTGAAATAAGAATTTATGATATTTCTGACATTAAGTAATTTCCTTTCATCATCTAGCAGAGAACCACCGAATTTCATTACAATCCGCATTTTATTATAATCTTAGTTTTTCCTAAATTAATACTTCGTTCTATTTACTTATATTTTTACACTACTTCAATCCTGTATACGTGGGGCTAAATAGAAATGAATCCTTCCTACACCCGCCACCGTAAATTCTAATCTTAAAGGCATTTTGCTTGAATATTCTGCTATCACTGAACCCCCAACTGTGCTAATAGCTTTGGTAATTTTAAGGAGATAATCTATACTATATGTGGCTAGACTGTCTTCCTTTGATATTAATTCCTCTAACCCCTCGCTTTTAGGTTCTAGAGCAATATTTGCTTCTCCGGAATCTCCTCTTCCAAGAAAATGAACATTTTCAGATTTAGAATCAATAGTGATGTAGTCTGATAATACTTGGATATCTGATAAAATTTTATCAAACGCAGAATAGGAAAGAACAATTTTTGAATTGAAGCTTAATTTTGGTAGAGGTGTTGAACTCGATGAGCTTTCAATTAAGCGCATTTTATATTCTTTTTTATAGCCATTTTTTATTTTTATTAGCAGCATACTTTCTTGATTAATAGTAATTTCGATAGAATCTTTTTTTTCAGATCGCTTTATGAGTTTTGCAAATTCGTCTATTCTAACACCGAATTTTATTAACGATTCGCATTCATATTTCTCAAAAGCAGAGTTAGGCCAAAAAATATCAATTAGTGCTACATGTGAGGGATCCATACCTCTAAAAGATATTCCTTCCACTGAAGCTTCAAATGTTGCTTCATCAACTATCGTGGATATTGCAGACGCAATAGCCTTCCATTCTTCTGATGTAGTAGTCTTTACAAAAATCAATCTAATTCTATGATGAGGCTATCATTTGACAATTTTAAATCTTACTGTACCAAGAATGACTATTGGATAGTTATCTAAAAAAACAAACCATTAAGTTATTTCAACAGTTACGAATAATTTCTCCAAGTGTGACTGCATTTAGTACATCTATAGAATTGAGTGGTAGCTTCATCTGCAGATCGGGTCTGAAGCATCCACCAGACTGCTAAATTATTACTACATTTTGGACAGTCTATATTTATCGTTGGCAAAATCTCAACATTGTTCTCCCCGTCCATTACTCTCAATGCATTCTGCTTTTGAATAGTTGTTGCAGTTGCTGTTATTGTCGAGGTATTAATGTTCATAGTATTACTACCATCTACGCTAAATCCACATTTAGGGCAGAGAATTTGATTATCATCAAATTTTAATCTCATTCGAGTTTCACAGTTAGGACAAAATTTCATTTATTCTCCCTCTTAAAAACTGATTCTATTGAATCAGAAAATGAAATGGCAAACTCTTTTGCTGATACTATAGATTTTTCTAATTTTGCCATAGGATCTTCGGTAATGATTTTAACCAAGAAATCCTTTATTAGAGGATGTTTAATAATAACACCAGCAAAATCAACATTTTTTTCATTAAGAAGGTGGTGTTGAATAATATATAATAACGAAATATCTTCATCCTTAAATTTTAGTTCAACTTCATTGTTAGTTAATTTTGATATCTCTGCATTCATTGAAAAGTAGAGTACTTATTTAGGATATAAATCATACCGAATGATAGTTAATATGAGAGGGAATAAAAATAAATTAGAAAATATCATCCTCACCAAAACCCAAGATAATGTTTCACGTAATGATATAGTTTCATTAAATCTAAATTTTAAGATAATTGGCGATATTAGGTCATCCTTCACTCAATCAAACTGGGAAAAAGCATACAACAAATTTGACAATACTTTTAGAATAAGTATTAAGGTTGATTTGAAATCGGATACGAGAATAATCCACTCTACAGAGTTCTGGAGAAAGGGCATTTTTTTCTGGACTAGAAATCCTAAAATTTCTCACAGGATTTGGATATCTGTAATTAAGGATGATTCACCATTTTATCCGCTTTCGGAAGAAGAATCAAGAATTTTATTATTTGATGTAAACAAGTTGCTCGAATTCAAGATTAATGATTTAAATAAAGGAATACATTCACTTCACGCAGATTTAACAGTCTCCTGGGGTATGCATAATTTTACTGACCCTACAAAATTAAAAGGTCGTTCAAACAATGAGGAAATAAACGTTGTAATTTGATTAAAATAGCGAAATCAATAATTTTAAAACTAAGTAGATTTATCAATTAATTAATAATTAATTACATTACACAACCTCAAAATTTATAAATTTAAATATCAATATCACAAATATGGCAAAATTCGATGGGATAAGAGGACAGGAATTATTGGATATTGAAATACAAAATGAAGAATTAACATTCATTTTCAAGGATAATAGGTATTTATTTGTAAAAAACGAAAATGGACAGATAATTACAGATTCACTTCCAGAATAGTATTTAAAACAAGACTCCTAATAATATTATATCTTCTAAATTAGAAAATATTTTTTATTTCTTGTGTCTATTTATATTAGAACATATTAAGGAGTATAGGTTTTAGCCTCATTCATTTTCTATATACTGAAATTCTAAACGGTTTATACACAACAAAAAAATTTAAAAAATTTAATATAATCAATATGATTGTATATTGAATGTACTATAGAATATCTGATATTAAGAACGATGAATTTATTGGAAAGGAAGTAGATATTAGAGGATGGATTCATAGACTAAGAAAACAAAAGGAAAACTCATTTCTCTTATTACGAGATGAAAGAGGAGAAGTTATTCAGGTAATTTATCCATCTTCTAAAATTAATAATCTAACTATTGAATCATCCATAGGAGTAAAAGGAGTTCTTCATCGTGATCAAAGAGCCCCTGAAGGTGGATATGAAGTTAAAGGAACCGAAATGGAAATTTATAATATTTCTCAAATTGATTATCCTTTAGGAGAATATACAAGTATTGATTTACTTTTGGAGTATAGACATCTTTCAATACGAACAAGGAGAATGACTATGATCTCAAAAATTCGTTCTTCCCTATTAAGATACCTCCGTGACTGGTTTATTACGCATGATTGGTTTGAGATAACAGCACCCGTTATTGTAAAGAGTTCAGTGGAAGGTGGTTCTACTCTTTTTAAATTAAATTACTTCGATGATTTCGCTTTTCTTTCTCAAAGTGCTCAATTATATTTAGAGGCAATGATCTTTTCTTTAGGACAAGTCTGGTCGCTAACCCCTTCTTTCAGAGCAGAAAAATCTAGAACAGTCAGACACCTTTCTGAGTTTTTACATTTGGAAGCAGAATCACCATGGGTAACACTCGAGGATCTAATGAAAATTCAGGAAGATTTGATATCTTTCGCTATAAGCAAAATAATAAAGGAAAGAAAATATGAATTTGAATTTCTAGGAATAGATATTTCTAAGTTAAAAAATATCTATCCATTTGAAAGAATAACATATCGTAAAGCCATTGAGAAATTGCAAGATAAAGATCATAAAATTAATTTAAATGGTTCGTCTAGGTTAATAGAGTATGGAGACGATTTAGGGATAGAAGCTGAAAAAATACTCACTGAGAATTCCAATATTCCATTTTTTGTGACAAATTATCCTTTAAAAATAAAACCTTTCTATGTAAAAGTAGATCCCCAAAATGATGAAGAGGGACTTGTTGCTGACCTATTGGCTCCATACGGATTTGGAGAAATAACCAGTGGAGGATTAAGAGAAAACCATCTTAATCAACTCTCCAAAAGAATGGTATCGGAAGGGTTGGTATCTGCTGACTATGAATGGTATTTAGACTTAAGAAGATACGGTTCTGTTCCACACGGTGGATTTGGACTAGGTATTGAACGTTTGCTTAGATGGATACTCTTTATGACAGACATAAAGGATACTACTCCATTCCCAAGAACGATGTCAAGAATAAATCCCTAATATCTGAAAAGATATTATACGAACTTTTTTGAAGATAATTTTATTCAAGTTTAAATCTTTGCAATTGATTATAATCTATTACTTTCAAGATGAATGAAAATTTCCCTGAAAACACAGAATCTTTATTTTTCGAATTAGCTGGAGATTTAAGACTTTCAATGATAGTAAAGCTATCACATAATAAATATAGATTATCACAACTTGCAACAGAATTAAAGGCAACAATGCAAGAGGCTCATCGGAACATTACAAGACTAGTTGATTCCGGTTTGGTATTCAAGGATGGTGAGGGAGACCTAGGTTTAACTTCTTATGGAAAATCTATCGTTTATTTGTTACCGGGTTATGAATTTCTTTCAACTAATAAACAATATTTTTTAGAACATTCGATTGAAGAACTCCCATTAAAATTTATTCAGAGAATAGGATCACTAAAACAAAGTGAAATTATCATTGGAGTAATGGCTAATTTACAAAGATGGAAGAAATTATATTCAAATTCTGAAGTTTATATCAAAGAGATTATGTCCCAAGTTCCACTAGATTTAATCGAAATGCTTAGCATAAAGATCCAAACAGGTGTACAATTTTCATATATTTTATCCAAGGATACAATTATTCCTAAAGGAAGAACTGAAATCCTTGAGAAAATCGGTTGGAACAATATGATTTCAAGAGGTTTGGTTGAGAGAAAGATGCTTCCCCAAATAAGGATCATGACGATCTTTAATGAAAAAGAATCATGTTTACTCTTTCCCAATTTAAAAGGACAACCAGATCTTAATATCATGTTTTATAGTAAAGATACTGATTTTCATGAATGGTGTGAGGATTTTTTCAATTATCAATGGGAATCAGCAGGACCATTTGATGAAAAAAAACTTAATGAGACATAATCAAATTGTCATCATGTTTTTATACATCATTTTATTATAATTGAATATGCCTAGTGCTTTTGTTCTTTTAAATACCGAGTTGGGAAGCGAGGACGCTATTGTTAGAGATCTAAAGAATCTTGAAGGTGTAAGAGAAGTATTTCAAGTATATGGTGTATACGATATTATTGCAAAAGTTGAATCAGACACTATGGATAAAGTAAAGGAAATAATTACTTGGAAACTAAGGAAGTTAACAGGAGTAAAATCCACTTTAACTATGATAGTAATGGAATAGTTATATAACCTGTTTTTATAATCTTATACTTACTAATTGTGGAATAATTTAAAAGTGGTATTTATCATTTAAAATATATGAAGTTATCTAATTTCTTTAAAAAAAATACAAAGAATGAAAAAGCTGATAATCAATTAAAATGTAAAATATGTAATTTAGTCTTTCAAGACAAGGAACACTTGTTGAGACACATGAAAAAGGCTCATGGCAAAGATGATGATTTTATGCCTACCACCAATCCATTTCAAGTCTAGTCTAGCCTAACGATTGATTCAGTAAATGTTTCCAATTCATGATGATAATCAACGTCTACATGGCAGACCATACGTAAATTATTTCCTAATTTCTATTAACATAATAATTTTTTTATGGGAAGTGATTACAACCAATTTTTTTTCAAATCCCAATAAAGTAGCTGAAATTTTTCTTACTTATGGTGCTGTTCCCAATTCTGTTTTAGAAGGTAATTACATTTCGCTTATTACTGCGATGTTTCTCCATGGAGGAGTAGCTCATATAATTGGAAACATGGTTTTCCTATTTATTTTTGGGGATAATATTGAAGATAGATTAGGACGTATAAAATACTTGATGTTATACATAACATGGGGAATTATTGCTGGATTTGTACACAGCGCATATGCAGTTTCCATTGGTTCTGGTGATATTCCTGCTGTAGGTGCCTCAGGAGCAATTTCTGGCGTCCTAGGTGCTTATTTGATATTGTTCCCAAAAGCAAAAATCTATACAATTATTACCGCCTTTATTATTACGACAGTAAGAATTCCAGCCATAGCATATATACCATTTTGGTTTATATTACAAATTATCTTTAACTTTTTAAATCCCTTGGGAGGAGTAGCATATTTTGCTCACATCGGGGGTTTCATTGCAGGCGTAGCAACAATTTTTCTAATTAGGAACCTAATACCTTCGTCCTATCAACGACAAATTCCCATCAAGAGATCGACTAATTTATCCGAGAGAGAAACCCGATCGTTTTCCAATACAAACAAACCTGAAATTCTTGAGACAAAGGAATTCTATGAAATATTGATAGAGCTTAAAGGAGCGTTTGTGCAAGCACCTATATCTGCCATTTACGATAAAAATTCCAAAAATCTCAAAATTTATTCTAACGCAGATAGAACAGTCTATAAGATCTACGATCTTCCAGGAAACATTAATGGAAATGAAATTATCGCTACATCATTTTTAAACGGAATAGCCAGAATTAGATTATCTAAATTATGATCGTTAGTATTTATTGCCATGACATAAAATACCCTTGATTTAACAAAGGTTTATAAAATATTTTTTGATCTGCTATAATAATGTCTGAACAACCCGCGCCTAGGGGGGATGATAAAATCTCGAGGAGAGATTTTTTGAAACTATTGGCCGCTGCGGGAACTGTTGTGACATTTACACCATTTGTAGATTGGGGTAAGTTTTTGCCTAATCCTGCTGGATCGGCAAATGAAAAAGCAAAGGTTGAACTTCCTGACGGCTCTCAAGCAAATGTAAAGACATTTAAAGTAAACCATGCAGAAGCTATAATTTATCCAAGATCAGATGACCCGGCGTTAAACGAGGAAGCTTTTAGGACTTGGCAATTTATTAGACTTCCACCTGAGTTGGGAGGAGAAAAAAACGATGCATCCGCATTTAGAGCCTTCAGTATGGTATGTTTACATTTGTGGTGCTTATGGAAATATTGGCCGGGAGAAGGAAGAAAGAGGGGAGAGTGTCCTTGCCACGGAAGCCTATATGATCCTTTAACGGGAAAAGCTTATGCTGGTCCTGCTGCTTTGCAGTCACCACCGTCAAATGTTCTTCCAAACTTAGATTTGGAAGTAGATAAAGATGGAAATGTTTGGATTCTTCCACCTAATTGGAGTGTAAATGGGAATGGAGTTGTAGGATTTGGACGTTTCATTACATAACGAAAATAGTCTAGTTAGACTCTTCAAGTGGATATATAGTGGATTAGATCGAACAATTTTCATGGGAATGAAATTCACTTTTCCTACACGTTTTGTCAGTCCTCTGGGTTTTCTAGGAATGCTTACTTTCATTCTCTTTATTATATTGGGTATTACAGGCGCACTTCTCATGTTATGGTATGAACCTATACTTGATAGAGCTTGGGATAGTGTCGAAAATATCAATGATACAATCCCTTACGGTTTCCATATGAGGAATATTCATTATCATGCGTCAAATGCAATGGTCATGATGGCTATTCTTCATATGTATTATCAGTATTTTAGCGGAAGATATAAGATAAGAAATGAGATACTTTGGGTTACAGGTATCCTTATAGGTGTATTGACCATTCTAGAAGCTTTCACAGGTTATGACATTATTTTTAGTGAAAGAGCGGAACTTGCAATTTCAATAGCCGCTTCCCTGACTAATTCTATTCCAATAGTGGGTCCTGATATGCGTGATGCCTTTTTTGGGGCGGGGTTCCATGATTTCATATTACGTTTCTATGCATTCCATGTTTTCTTTTTGCCCATAGTATTAATTGGTCTGATGGCTCTTCATTTTCCTCGCTTTTTAGTATTCGATGTACCTATGGTCATGGCTATATCAGGTGCGGTAATGATTACAGGAGGTGTATTTCCGGTCGAAATGGGTTTAAAATTTGATCCTAATGTTCCTCCAGGAATTACTGTACCAGAATGGTATCTGACAGGTTTGTATGCTTTCTTAAGGTCACAGTATGATAAATTTGTAACAGGTGTTGCTTGGCCTGGATTATTTATTTTCACTTTACTAATAATACCTTTTATTGATAGGTACAAGAAATTTTCATGGAAGGATAGACCTATTATTACAGCAATAGGTATCACTAGTATAGCTCAGATAATCGTAACGACGTATTGGGGATTTTATATAGATCCAGATAGAACAAAGTCTCTTCTAGAAAGATTAGTAATTGATCCAATCTTTCTTTATACTGTTATGATAGCATTGGTTCCATTGTCTTTTGGATTTACATATCTAATGATAAAATTAGTAAAGAATGCAGAGGCAAATGCCAAAAAGCAACCAAAAAAGCAAGAAAGTTCTATAAATCTTCCTCAAAAGTGGATATATTATGTCTTTGTAGCGTTGATCGGGTTTCAAATATATCTGAATATTGCTGCATATTATGCAGTCCTGAATGGAATGAAAAATATTTCTTTATTTATAATTGGCATAATAATGCTAGTTTTCGCAGGGATGTTTCACATATATAGACACGGAAGGTCTATTGCCAATAACCCACCTCCTCCCTATATTCCTGTTAGAGAAAAATTAGCAACTGAACAAAAGTCTATTACCGATAAATCATTATCCAATGCGAAGGAACAATCAGCCTTGGATAATGCAAATAGTATTAAAAGTAAAGGATTAATAAGCAAGGTATTCAAAACAGGATGGCAAAAGAAAAACTCTTTTGAAAAGATGTGGAATAAAGATTAGATTATTTTATTTTGTTATGTTAATAAATAAAATTTTTGACAATATATAACACTAATTCTACATCATATTAAATGAGCATATTGTCAATATTATCCATTCAAATATTTTTTTACTTTAGCATTCTTTTTGCTCTTTTTACTAATGGTTTTGATGTTTTTAATACTTGATTATTAGTATACGTGTTGTAAAATGTATACATAACATCCTTTTCATATTTAAAGATAGATAAATCCAGTATTCTATTTTTTAGGTAAAATATTTAAATGACTATCATAATATTACTTAAAAAGATTTTATCTTAATTATTTCTCTTAATTATAGGGATCATAGTTGAATTGACCTTAAACTATATTACTACTGCATATTCAATGTTCACGATTTTTTATTTACAATCTTTTCTGTGATAAAAGGATTTATTTCTCATTCATTGGAGTTATGAAAAATCGTCGCTCTATAGTCATATAAAGTTTTGAAAACTAAAAGAAAATATTGGAATTAAAGATAAAGTTGCTTTTCTATACTCTTTTTTATTAATTATTTGATTGAAACTCTATCCCTTCAAAATGATAATATTTCTCTAATTAATACCTCTTTTATACAACATAAAGACAGGAGTGAGTTTTAAAGATTGATTGCATAATTAATTATGTGCTTCATGTGTTGACGGATAAAGGGTATTATACCTATTTATTATATGATTTCTTCTTAGTATAAGTTGAAAAGAGAACAAGGAAGAATAATACCAAAAATAATGAAATAGGCTTTTTTCAATAAACTTATGTTTGAGTTTATTTTCTTCAGTCGATAAAATATAAAGACTGTGCTGGGTGTTACCTAAACTGATTTCAGCAGACATCGTAATACACTTTTCCCTATAATTTTGAATGATTTAGCAATATAACAAAGTATATTTATTTTACGTAGGAATATTCCTTCTTCAAAGATTTAATGGGAAGAATAAACTCTAAAATATAAATTATAGTTTTATCTATATCCTAATTAATAGGTATAGAACTATGGAAAGAGCAACAACAGCTAATATTGGGGGATTATCGATCATTTTTTTTATCGTTGCTATAACTATAAGTATAGCTTTTTATCAATTTGTCTTCCTGAATGAATTAAATGCAAAACCTCAAATTTCAGAGGAAGTTGCAAATCCTCCAGAATCTGAAAATGTCTTAATTGTGGAAGGCGCTGCATTACCTAACAATGCTAAATTTTATGATCCCAAAGATGCAAGGGCAACGTTAGAGGTCAATAACAAGGTAGTTTGGCTTAATGAAGATACAACTGCCCATACCGTCTCCACAGATGATGATTATCATGATAAGTTATCGGGAAAATTTGATTCCATGGAAACGATAGGGTTGATTCCTCCCGGAGGCACATATGAATTTATTTTTACTGAAGATGGTGAATATCCATATCATTGTGAACCACACCCCTGGATGACGGGAATAGTCACAGTAGTGAAAAACTTTTCTTAATTCTTTTGTTATGGATTTTCATCAAGTTTATTATTTCTGATCACTAAAAAAACAATATCATTTGCAACTTCCTTATGTTCTTGTATTATTGATGTTCTAAACTTGACTTTCGTTGAATTAATTGTAGGGATATGGTTTGTTATTGCTGAGAATTCAATTCTATTTGCATTTTTTAAATCAGACTTGAAAATTGATATCCTTGAGTAACTATGGTTAATTTTTTTCCCATTGATTTCAAGATAATTAAAAATATCACTAGAATTTTCAATTTGTGAATTAATTACAACTGTGTCAAATCTTCCATCATAATTTATTACAATTGTTCCGTGAATTTCCTTATTTGGATATATAAAATCTTCTTTTATCTCAAGTTTTATTAGATCAGATTCCAACATATATTGATCCATTATTGTATGCTTGTATTAATTTATTGAAAGAATTATTCGTGTATTTAGATTTTTTACGATTAATTAAAAATCTTTAAATTTGAAGGTTTTAGATATTTTACTTAACAGGGCTCGTAGCTCAGCATGGATAGAGCGCCTGCCTTCTAATTCCATAAAGAAGTAAGCCGGAAGTCGAGGGATCGAAGCCCTCCGGGCCCGTTATATAATGTTAAAATAGGATTCACAATGTAATACAAATTTTGATAAATAACCTACTTATTATGAATTTATGAAGGAGCTGAAGTTAGAAATTCTCCTATTATTTTGATGACAAAACCTATAGTTCCTACTACACCAAGTCCTAAAAGTATAAATCTCAAATGAGTCAAATAATCATCCTTAGATGTTTTTTTTGCTAATAATAAAGTCTGATACATATCTAAAATTTTACGTTCCACATATGAAAATATCTGTGGTAGAGTTAACAATATAGTCTTGATTATTTGAGCTTTATTTGAATTTAACTAAAATAAATCTTATTCAATCTTATTTATTTAATTTCATCTAATATTATTTTGAATAATCAGGGTCCTTTTCAGTTCTTTGCATTTCAACAAAAGTTTCAGTATTTTGTATACCTTCAATCTTGCCAATTCTTTCAATAACAATATTGTGCAATTCTTCTAAAGTACTAGCATTAAGATTCACGATCATATCAAATCTACCAGTGACTTCTGACAAATAGCGTATCTCTGGAATTTGGAGTAGCTCCAGGTGGATCGTTTCTTTTCTTTTCGGATCTCTATTTATTCCAACAGTTGCTTTTATGTTAAGACCAAGTAAGGATTCATTTACTACTATTGTAAATTTTTTTATTAAATTCCTTTTTGATAAACGTTTAATTCTGCTATAAAGTACTGAGGAGTTGATGCTTAATTTCTTACTCAATTGGGGTACTGAAATACTAGCATCTCTGCTAAGTTCAGTTAATATTTTCATATCAAGCTCATCAAATCGCTGCAATATACATCGGCAATACCTTACTAATCTAGATTAATAAATGTAATTATATTTTTAAACAAATTATTATAATATTTTGATTTATTTATTTATTTTTTACATGTGACATGAATAAAATATAATTATTGGAATTATTTCATAATTTTTCATAGTAAATAATATATAATTAAATTATTCACTTTCTTCCAATGTTTGGAATTGGGAAGATTAAACCAGGTGATTATATTTTTTCAGTAAAAAAAGATAATGATAACAATATGATAATTGTTGGAAGAGTCCAATCAGTTCATAAAAATATATTAAATGTTATAGGGTTTTTCGTAAATCCAAGAGGATTGATAGAACGTAAACTAAAGGGGATTATAGGAAAACGATCAACTGAGGTTCTACAGGACCCAGATCCTAATAATTGTATTTTTATCTTAATTGATAGAATTGAAACTGGAAATTTTTCTGGTGAAATTAATCAGGAGAAGGATAAAGTCATTTGGATAAATGAGAAAAGATACTTTATTCTTGACGGTTGGGTACGAGAAAATTTGCCGGATATGGTTGCAGATGTATTATATTCTACATCAGAGGCGGAACGACATCATTCTCGATCACTTTTGATGGAAAAAATGAATTCTCTTTATGATAAAGACCTTAAGGAGCATCTCTATGCGGTAGCAAGAAGTACCAAGATTCTATAAATATGAAAGTTTTATATTATGGTTTATCAATACACCGAGTTTGATAATTAATGGAATATGTATATGCGGCGTTATTATTGCATAAATTAAAACAGGATATAACTGAAGATAATATAACTAATGTTATAAAAGCTACAGGAACAACCCCTGATGAGGTGAGAATAAAAGCATTAGTTGCAGCGTTGGGTGAAGTCAATATAGATGAAGCTCTAAAATCTGCACCAATGACTGTTGCTGCTACTGTCCCCACTACAACCCAAGCTCCTACAGAAACTTCTGAAAAGACTGAAGAACCTAAAGATGAGAAAAAAGAAGAAGAAGCGCTAGAAGGTCTGTCATCTCTTTTCGGATAGTTTTTACATATTTTATTTTTAGGTATTATTAACTATTTGTAATAGTATTAACAACATTAATGTGAAGAATCTCAGGTTAGTATTTCGAAATAATAGCCAAAAATTTTTATAAATATTGTTAATTAAAAATGAGAATATCAATCTTTGATCTCAGGAAATAATTTGACTCATTACATTTGCTCTACTTTTTTTGCTATTAAAAATCTCCCTGAGGAAACATAAATTGTATTAGAATACTGAATATATACAATGCTAATAAGAATATGCCAAATAATAATCCTATTTTCTGTCTAAACATTGGAATTACCGCAATGAAGGTTACAACAGTAACTAATATTATCTGATAATATAATATTTCACTTAATTCTATTACTTTATAAAATCCAAAATTTGCCATTGCAGCAAAAACTGCTACAGCTAATAATACAGTATTATTGAGGATCTTAGAACCTAAAACATTTGCTATTGCAATAGAAGCTCCTGCTGCCCCTTTTCGAGCTAAAATCATCATAGATATTTTTTCAGGCATTTCACCTGCTATAGGACTAATTATCACTGCTAATATTACAGCAGAAATTCCTATCTCTACAGAAAAACCCTCGAGTGAGTGAATGAAAGGTTCAGCTCCTAGCAGTATACCGATAGCACCAATTAAAAATGCAATTGTGGCTTTCATCATTTTTTTTCCATTTGTTGAACTCACACCTTCATGTCTATGATTAGTGATGTTTTCTATCTTTGAAATCTCCTTTTTTTCCAATAACATCTCATAAAGTGCGATAAATACATATACGACAAACAGAGAACTAAAAATTATTCCATCAATGTAGTTATAGCCATCTAAAAACAAAATCAGGCTAATAAATGCAGCACATAACAAAAAAATTTTATCATATTTAAACGAACTGACATCAATTTTCTTCATAGGTGCTTTGGAAAGTCTGGTTGTAGCTATAATGAGCATTATAGCTAAACCTAATGTCATCATCATTAAATTACTACCTAATCCAGAACCAATAGCTATGCCAAAGGAGCCATTTGCAGCAGCATAAATTACTATTGCTATTTCTGGGAGTGTAGTTGCAATACTTAATAATACTCTTCCAACAAATTTTGTACCATATTTCTCAGATAAATGTTCAGCCCCATAAGACAATATCCAACTCGAAATCGTCAACTCTCCAAGCCACAAAAGCATTGTGACCAGATTGTGTTCACTCAATTTCTAAAACACAATTGAGTATTCTATTTTTTGTCAGACATATCGGTTATTAGGCTAAAGTAACAAATTTTAATTATGTAAATCACCAATTTATTATCCTATTAAAATTTTAAGATTATCAAAAAAACTTAGTGAACTCAAACGAGATCCGTTCGCCTCAATGGCTAATATGAATTCGGATGGATGTGGAGTAGTCAATATTACCATAAAAACTGGTACAGAAGCACATGTGATAATAGTTAATATTATCAACCATAGAGCAGTCATTTTTTGCGCCATCTCTTAAACTGAGAATTTACGCCGGCAATATATAAATTTTTTAAATCTATTATATTAACAAGGTATAATTTAGATCCGTTAAAAAGAATAAGATAAAATTAATATCTGTATGTAGTAGTCTCCTAAAGGATTTTAAGTAACTATTTCTTCAATCTTTGTATATTTAAAATGGTAGGAGAATCTGAACTCAAAGAGCTTTTAAGTAAAGCTCGTAAAGGGTATGAAAAACATAACTTTGATCAATCCGTAGATCTAACTATTGTATTAAAAGATATAGATATTAAAAGAGGGTTTACTTTTAATGAAGTTGTTCAGTTACCAAACTCTCCCAGCAAAACATCAACAGTTTGCGTAGTAGCATCTGGGGAGATGGGATCAAGAGCAAAAAAGGCTTCTGCTGATAGGGTAATTGAACCAGAAGAACTCGATAGATTAGGTACTAATAAAAAAGAAGCGAAAAAAGTCGCAAAAAATTACGACTTCTTTTTATCTGATACTGCATTAATGTCTATAGTAGGTAAATCCCTTGGACAGTATCTCGGACCTAAAGGTAAAATGCCTACACCTATGCAATACGGAGCTCCTATTGATAATATTTTAGATAGATTTAGAAGTTCTGTAAGGGTTAGAGTACGAAATCAGCTTAACGTGTCTGCTAAGATAGGTGATGAAAAAATGGAGGATAAACATTTGATTGAAAATGCCAATTCAGTATTATCGCTTATCGAAAAAAAATTGCCACAAGGTGATAAGAATATACGTAACATGTTGATTAAATTTACAATGAGTAAACCTGCCGATTTACTTAGTACGACAACAAAGAAAAAAATGTGATATAAATGGCAAGCAGAACCAATTACAAATATCCAGGAAAAAAACAGGTCTTGTACCAATCATTGCAGAAACTTCCTAACGACTATAAAGTTATAGCTTTGTCAAAAATGAAGAATGTTAGAGCCAGTCAGTTAATGCCTTTACGAAAAAAATTCCATGGGCAAATACACATTAAAATTATTAAAAATAAAATAGCTCAGAGAGCTTTCGAGAAAGTAAATAATGTAAAAGGTATACACGACTTAAGTAATCAGTTAGAAGGCCAATGCGCGCTAATGTTTACTAATACTAACCCATTTAAATTAAATCTTTTATTTGATCAAAACAAGGTATTTTTACCGGCAAAGGGTGGGGATATTGCATCAGGTGATATCACTATCCCAGCTGGTAATACTGGTATCCCACCTGGGCCAGTTCTTTCTGAGTTCAAGGAGGCCAATGTTCAAACTAAGATCGACCAGGGAAGCATAACAGTTACAAAAGATACTGTAGTTGTGAAAAGCGGCGAGGTAATTTCTCAAAAATTAGCATCATTATTAAGTAAGTTAAATATCAAACCAATAGAAGCTGGAATAACAGTGAATTATGCTATTTCTGAAGGATTGAAACTTCAAGAGTCTGATCTTAAACTAGATATTAAAGGATATCTTCAAAACATACAACAATCTCTCCATTCAGCAATTAATCTCGCTATCGAATCTGCATACATTACTAGTGATACCCTCATCCCACTATTATCTTTGGCATATCAAAAATCGAGAAATTTAGTTTCAGAGTCTGGTTATGTTACCAGTGATACTGTAGAAATAGTATTAATGAAAGCTGAGAGCAAGGCTTTCAGTTTGATGCAAATTGTACAATCAAAAGGATACAACATAAAGGAAAAATGATAAAATTTTAAATCTACTATTGAAGGATAAAATAAGGAATGTATTGCGAACACAATAAATAAAGGATAGAGAGTATTTCTATTATTAAATAATGACAGTTGAACTAAGAGTCCACCCATCTTTTTTCAAGGAATTTGCCACTAAAACCTGGGTATCTCCAAATGAAATCATCAAAGAATTAATAGAAAATTCCTTTGATGAAGATGCAACAAAAGTTCTAATATCTGTTTTTAATAATGGTTCTATTTGTGTAGAAGATAATGCAGGAATGAGTGAAGAAGGGATGGAAAAGTTCTTACTTTTAGGTTCTCCACATAAGAAGTTAGAAACTATTTCTCCCAGACTGAAAAGAATAAGAACTGGTAGATATGGAACCGGTAGATTATCTTTCTTAACCTCTTTCGAAAAAATGAAAATTAAGACCAAGAAAGGAGTCTATAATAAGGCAATTATTATAGATGAGAACGCTCTTAACAATCTATTCACAGGAAACTCTATTATTAACGAAATTAAAGAAAAGCAGCTATCCAGAAATGGAACACAATTAAATCTCTATGAGGCAAAAATATCTATTGATCTAGTAAAATTAATAAAAGAAATTCGAAAGTTACCTATTTTAAGACAACCCCTGTTCCAGGTTTTCATAAAACAGACAGATCAGTTCTACGAATGGGATTTCGAAAATGCCGAACTTATTAGACCCCAGGAGATACAAGGTTATAAAATACCTGTTAATTTAGAAGAAGGAAAGATTTTAGGTGAAATAATAGTTGCTAGGAGACCTTTAACTGAAGAAGAAAAGGGTATCGGTATAATGATCGGAAACCATATAGTTGTTAGAAGCAGTTTTGGGTTAGAATCGAAGCTAAATCGAATTACAGGTTTGATTAGATGTGATAATTTAACTTCTAGGTTCGCTGACAAATCAGCTATAATAGAAGATAATTCTTATATTAAATTTAACAAGATAATAAAGCAATTCATTTTAGACGAGATAATTCCCAAACTAGCGGAGTATGAAGATGTTTTAATTACAAAAGAAGAATCTCGAATCTATAAAGAAATTGATAAGGTTCTCGGTCAAGCTGTAGTTGAGAATCTTGAATCTGTGGAGATAGAAGATTTTGAGACAGTAACTTCTACAAATTTACAGCGAACAGAAGTTAAATCACCTTCTTCCTCTCCAACTACAATCAGTAGGTTACCCAAAACTAACTCTAAACCTGATACTTCAAATTCAGGAGAGACAAGTTCCAGTTACAATAAATACGACAAGATTAATACAGATAGTATACTAGATCATCAGCCATATAATGATCTACTATTTCAGGACTATTCCAATCCTCAAACACAGACTTTATCAAATACACAAGAATCAAATGATGGACAGAATAAGCTAAGAAAAATAAAAACCTTAAGTCGAACATTTGCGCTAAGAAAAATAGGTTACAAAGTTATTCCTTATGAAGATGAATCAGATTCGCGCGATGGTTTTACAAATGAAGAAATAGTGTTTGTAAATAAGGCTAATTCAGCTTATAGAGCAGAGGCTGAACGAGGTGATGAATTTCTTTTAAGACACATAATAAGGATAGTAGCTGAAGCAATTGCAGAGGAAAAGCATCCTGAAGGAAAAGACGCACTAGAATTGCAAAATAAATTAATTGCTGAAGCAATAAAAATTCATAACATGGCCAAGAGAAAAAGATGATTCCATGATTCCATTAATTTTCAATATTTAATAGAAAAGACTAAATCTAGCTATTATTTGATATACAACTCATGGCTTATCAATTCTTTCCAGGTGCTACTGCTGTTGGAATTTCCTACGAAAATGGGGTAGTGTTAGCGTCTGAAAAACGTGTATCATTTGGAAATTTTATTGTTAATAAAAATACAAAAAAAACATTTGCTATAACTGATAAAGTGGGTGCCGCTTGTGCAGGTATGGTTGCAGATATGACTGTTCTTACAAGACAGGTATCTGCACTCGCAAAAATTCGTAAATTAGAAATAAGGAGAGAAATTCCAACTAATTCAATCGCAAAGTTGATGTCAGTGATAATGTTTGAACGAAGATATTTTCCTTTATTGACTCAAGTGATAGTAGGAGGATTTGATACAAAGCCACAAATTTATACCTTAGATCCCTTGGGATCTTTGTTGCCTGATGAATATGCCTCCGTAGGAACAGGAGCAGAAATGGCCTTGGGTATATTGGATTCTCAATATTCGTCAAATTTACAAGAGGATGAAGCTATAAAACTGGCAATAAAGGCAATCCGATCATCAGCGCAAAGAGATGCTTCAAGCGGTGATGGTATTGATATTTTAACTATAGGGGATAAAGGAAGTAACGAAGAATCCCATAAAATTTGATTATTTTAATTCAAAAATTTTTCCGTAAACATATTTTAATATGATAAATTCGTGTATCAATGAGTATTAGATATTGGACGCCAGAAATATAGGGCTACGCAATATAGAAGTAGCCGATACTAAAATAAGTTCTATCGATGGGGAAAACGGCAAGTTAATCTATCGGGGCTATGATATTCTTGATTTAGTAAACAGATCTACCTTTGAAGAAACAGCATTTTTACTCTTATTTGGCGATTTACCAGATAAAATCCAATTAAAAGAATTTTCTGATGAATTGAGATATTCAAGGAATATTCCAGAATCTTTACTTCTTGACCTACATAATAGGCCTAAGAAATCATTTCCAATGGATATTCTTCAATCTTCAGTATCTTACCTTTCAAATTATGATAATAACCTGTATACTGATGGTAAAACAGATAATGTTCAACGAGCATCAATCCTTATTTCTAAGATTCCTACCATAGTAGCTGCTTGGAGTAGAATACGAAATGGTAGGGAGTATATTGAACCTACAAAAGATCTTTCACATTCTGCAAATTTTCTTTACATGGTCTTCGGTAGAAAACCTCAACCTGAAGAAATCAAAGTATTTGATATTTGTCTAATATTACATGCAGAACATAGCTTCAATGCATCAACCTTCGCAGCCCGAGAAATAGCATCAACTAGGGCCCATATGTATGCATGTGTCTGTGGAGCATTAGGGGCACTATCAGGTGAATTACATGGAGGCGCGAATATTCAAGTTATGAAAATGCTGCTAGATATTAACGATCCCACCAAGGTGGAAGACTGGATAAAAGAAAAAATCAATGAAGGAAAGAGAATAATGGGCATGGGTCATGCAGTTTATCACACTACTGATCCTAGAGCAGAAATCCTCGAAAGATTATCTAAATCTATGTGCAGAGGTAAAAATAGTAAATGGTATGATATAACAAGGAAAATTGAGGATTACACTAAATTTTATATGTCGAAATATAAAAATCAAACTATATACCCAAACGTAGATCTATATAGTGCATCTCTTTATTACAGTATGGGCTTTCCTATTGATCTAAATACACCTATATTTGCCATATCGCGTATAGCGGGGTGGGCATCTCATGTGATAGAAGAAAAATTTGCTGAAGCTGCCCCAAAGCCCGCTCTATATAGACCAAAAGCAGTCTATGTGGGCAAATATTGCGGTCCGATGGGTTGTGAGTTTATTCCTATTGAAAAAAGGAAAAAATAATTATGATTCTATCATTATTACATATTAATATAGCCTAACTCTGGCTTAAATTAAAATATCTAATAGTTGTATCACTAATGCTTTTGAAAGTACATGTTTTATCTAAGAGCGAGACTGCATTATTGATAAATACCATCAAAAATTGGCCACAAAATGCCATACCCAAAATAAAAAACCTAAAATCCTTTGAGTTAGAAAAAAACAAGAAATTTTTAATACATGATACTTTTTCAGCTATTCAAATTGATAAAACTATTTTACCATTCATTGGTAATACATCATTGATAAACTATTTTCCTTATATTATTGTAGATATGGGAGCAATAAAATTTATTTGTAATGGAGCAAAGATAATGCGTCCTGGTATAGTATATTTCGGTTTATTTTCTAAGAACGATATTGTAATTGTAAAGGATAAAGAACATCTTAAACCACTTGCAGTTGGAATCGCTCTAGAAGATAGTGAAAATGCTAAAATGCTATCTCGTGGGTACATAATAAATAACTTACATTATGTTGGTGATAAATTCTGGGAATTGTACAAAGGGCTAAAGATCCAATAATATAATTATGTTCAAATAAATTTATTGATTGTAAATCCATATTATACATTTTCCTTCAAATCTGAAATTCCCGTTTTATTTATAGTAAAAAAAATGTCTCTTTTCATTAACGGTTGAATAAATGAAATTTTATAGATATTCTTTTCAGCATTAATTATATCAAACCTTAATTTGATATGGGTAGATATAGATATAGATTTATCCATAAACTCTTTCTGAAATTCTGTTTTTAGAAATTGTTGATCTTTCATTTTAATTTTTGGCAAATGAGTTTCACCATGTAATATTTCATCCCTTATAGAATTAGTAATAATAACAGCACAATTATACCTTAAAGCATAATGAGCTAATTTGTGTAAAAATTTCATTAAAATGAGATGTCTTGCAGCTCCCTGACTCCTCGATGAAATTATTGAAGTCGCTGTATCCACTATTACCAACTTAGGCTTTATTATCTTAATCTTTTCTATTGAATTAAATTGTGCGAAAATTGATAATACTCTTATGTAGTTTATTCTATCTAAAATTTGCCTATTTCTTTCGTTGATTATTTCCTCAATACGTTCAGGCCTGAACGTACCTGCTGTATCAATAAAAATTATTTTTTCACGTGTATTCTTCAATAAATTTGCACAGATACTAAAACACAGTTGGGACTTGCCGGATCCATTTTCTCCATAAAGATCCGTAATAATACCATTACTTATTGCTCTACCTAGTAAATGATCTATCCTTTCTGACCCCGTTGAGTATTCCAATTATATTGCAATCAATCTATTATAGATAATAATATTCTTTTAGTTAAGGAACCTTTTTATTCTGCTCTGTCTGAACTTGAATTGCAAAGTGATATATTGATATTGTCAGCTAATCCAACTTCTCAACAACCAAAAAGACCTCTTACTGCATTACAAAAATCATTAAACCAACGTGTGGCAGTTAGGCTCAAAAGCGAAATCGAGTATAAGGGAATAATGAGTAATGTAGACTCCTACATGAACCTTATACTTATTGATGCGGAAGAATACCAATCAACTGATTTGCTGGCCAATTATGGTAAAGTTGTAATTAGGGGAAACAATGTTCTCTTTATTAAGCTTATTAAAGATCTATAATCTATTTGGATCTACATTTTAAAAAATGACATCACGTTATCTATTTAGCTCAGAAAGTGTAACAGAAGGACATCCCGACAAGATATGTGATCAGGTTTCGGATTCAATACTAGATGCTTTCCTCTTAAAGGATCCTGATTCCCGAGTTGCCGTAGAATCCCTAACAACGATAGGAACTATTTTTGTAGCAGGGGAAGTTACATCGAGAGGAATGGTAGATATACAAAAAACTACTAGGGATATGATTAGAGAAATAGGTTATGATAGTGGAGAATTAGGTTTTGATTGCAATAATTGTGCAGTACTAACATCTATTCATTCGCAAAGTGATGATATATCTATAGGAGTTACTGCAACAGATCACAGGGAACAAGGAGCTGGAGACCAAGGTCTTGTATTTGGTTATGCCACAAACGAAACTCCTGAGTTAATGCCATTACCAATAATTATGGCACACAAGCTTTGTTTTAAGTTGAGTCATGTTCGAAAGTCAAAAGAGCTTGATTGGGTTAGACCAGATGGAAAGTCGCAAGTATCCGTAGTTTACGAAGGATCTGTCCCAACCAGAATCGATACTGTTGTTCTCTCAAGTCAACATTCACCAGATATAACTTTGAAGCAGTTACGTGAGGAACTAATAAACAAAGTAATAAAACCTACTTGTGGAGAATGGATCGATGAAAAAACCAAATTTTTTATCAACCCTACAGGAAGATTCGTTCTAGGTGGTCCAGCTGCAGATACTGGACTCACTGGAAGAAAGATTATCATTGATACATATGGTGGAATGGGAAGACATGGAGGAGGGGCCTTTTCTGGGAAGGACCCTTCCAAAGTTGATAGGTCTGCTTGTTATATGGCTAGGTATATCGCCAAAAATATTGTAGCAGCTAACTTGGCTAAAAAATGCGAAGTACAAATAGCCTATGCAATAGGAATGTCCGAACCCGTTTCAGTTATGGTAGATACATTTAACACAGGTAAAATAAGTCATGAAAAAATTGAAGAAAAAGTAAAAAAAGTTTTTGATATGAGACCTTCACAAATAATAGAAACATTATCATTAAAAAGACCGATATATAAAAAAACCGCAGCTTATGGCCATTTCGGAAGAAGTGAAAGTACTTTTTCATGGGAAAAAACAGATAAAATTGATCTACTCAATTGATCAGTATTTTTTTTACCAACAGTAATTTTTAAAAAATATTTCAAAATAATATTAATCTCCCAAATATCCCATTAAGTAAAAAAAGCACAATGATTCACCTTACTGATAATTTGAAAAGGATCAATTGGAATTATACATTTTGAAACTAATAAAATTTAAACAGCCATCTCAACTTCTCATCAAGATATCTAACAATTTTTAAGTTACCTTATATATTAAATTATTTGTATTCTCTATTCAAAGCAAGGATAATTTTAAAACCTTAGATTCTAGAAGAATGTTTTATACTTACTAAGTTGTAAAATCAAACTTTTCACAAACCTATTTCTAAATTCCATTTTTTTTATCTTATTATTTATAAATTTGATCAGCGCACACAGATATTGGAGAATTAGTGAACTTGGGAAATTATATTGACTCATTAAAGGTTGGCAATGAAATTTTAGATAAAGATTTACCACTTGCTGAAATAGAATCAGAACAAGGACTCTCCAAGGAAATAGTCGAAAAGCGGAAAAAAGGATTGTTAAGAACGGGTTATACAACTGGGACGTCAGCCACGGCAGCAACTAAAGCCGCACTTTTGACAATAATTGATCCTAAAATAAAGATATCACAAGTAGAAGTAACACTTCCCAAGGGTAAAGTTGTAAAATTAAATATTGCATGGACATTAATTAAAGAAAATAACAATTCAGTGACATGTGCGGTTATAAAAGATGGAGGAGATGATCCGGATGTTACTCATGGTGCAGAAATATGTTCTACCATTTCAATTAATGATAATAGAAACGCTATATCTATCGAGGGAGGAAAAGGTGTTGGTCGTGTTACTAAGCCAGGACTAGGACTGACTATTGGAAGTGCTGCAATAAATCCTATCCCTCGAATGATGATAGAAAATGTGATTAAGGAAGTTGGAGATAAATTACTAAAAGAGAAAGGTATTACTGCTACTATTTCAGTTCCAGATGGCGAAAAAATCGCCAAAAAAACCGATAATCCACGACTAGGAATTATAGGAGGAATATCTATTCTTGGCACTTCTGGAATTGTTTACCCATATTCAACTGCTTCTTTTGCGGCTTCCATCAAACAGAGCTTAGATATTGCAATAACTCTTGGAACAGATATGGTAATCTTAACTACGGGAGGGAGAAGCGAGGAATTTGCGAAAAAAATCTTTAACACAAATCCTGACCATTCGTTTATCCAAATGGGGGATTTTTCAGGTTATACAATCAAACAATGTATGAATCGAAAATTAAGTAAAATAATAATCGCGGGCTTTATAGGCAAATTGACAAAAATGGCAATGGGAATAAAACAAACTCATGTTCGAGGTTCCCACGTCAGTTTGGAATTCCTAGCAGATTTGGCATCAAAATGTACTAATTCCGAAAAAATAATCAAAGAGATTAAAAAAGCTAATACCGCGAGACACGTTTCAGAGATAATAATAGAGAATAATATACCTAAATTTTTTGATTTAATATGTAAGTACACATATTTTCAGATGAATAGTTATGCAGAGAACAAATTAGATATTGTTGTATTGATGTTTGACTTCAACGGAAATGTTTGTGGGTTTTACCCCTTTTTTAATAATATTCAAAAGTCATAGAAAGATTAGTAACTATTAGCTAACCAAATATGTCTTTTAAAAATATTGACATAATTTATTCCTTCAATGATAAAATCAATATCTAAAACAAACTTATTATTAAAAATCATGACAATCTTATTTATAGAAGGTAATATACAACAAATATATTTTTGGTTATTAATTATTATATGATAAGCATAATGTTTTAATGGAATATATTTGAGAGAACTAGGATCAAATCATACTTTTCCATTTAATTCATACCATTTATTTTAATCGTAAAATTCTTTAAAAGAACGAAAATTAGATTGATTAAGTCATAATTAATATTGATTTACATAGGCATCATCTTCTGATTTACTTTTATCCAACATTTTATAAGATGCACTAAAAATTCGAAATTATCTAGTCATTTTGACATTCTTTAATCAAGGATAAAAGCAAAGAAATATTTTTATCTATTAACACATTTTTTTATGTTGGAACATAAGGAAAAAATCGCAATTATTGCAATTACAAAAAATGGCATACACATTTCTGCACTGATTAAAAATAAAATTCCAGAAGCAGTAGTTTTTGTTCCGGAAAAACTAAAGTCTAATGTTAATTCAAACATTATCTGGTTTAACGAGCCTGTATCAAAAATAATTATGGATCAATTTAAAGCGAACGATGCTTTAATTTGTATTTTTTCTCTTGGAGCTGTTATCAGATTGATATCTACTTCGTTGAAAGATAAAAAAAATGATCCAGCTGTGCTTGTTATAGATGATAAAGCCACCTTTGTTATAAGTACTCTTTCAGGCCATCTTGGAGGAGCTAATGCACTCACAAGGTACATAGCATCTTTTATGAACTCAATTCCTGTTATAACTACTGCAGCTGACGTCAATAAAACTATATCAGTAGATCTCCTCGGACAAGAATTTGGATGGCAAATAGAAAATTTTACAAATGTTACCAAAACTAGTGCACTTATGGTAAACGAAGAAAAGATAGCTATCTTTCAAGACTCAGGTGAAAGACATTGGTGGGATATGGATAATCTACCTAAAAATGTAACAATAATAAATACACTTGAGGAAACATTAGATAAAAAATTTAAAGCGTGTTTAATTATTACAGATAAATTAATTACTGACAAGAATATTTTATCAAAGTCTGTGATATATCGACCTAAGTCATTAGTAGTAGGAATTGGAGTACACTGGGATACTACAAAAAAAGAAATATTCGATGGGATAGCCTCCGTACTAGAAAGAAATATGCTAAGTTTTTCATGTATTAAAGCTCTTACCTCTATCAAAAAGAAAGTTGATGTGAAGGGATTATCTGAGTTCTCTAAAGAACATAAGTTATCACTTTATTTATACACTAAGGAAGAGTTAGACAAGATAGAGGTACCTAATCCTTCTGATATAGTGAAAAAATATGAAAAAGTTGCCAGTGTTTCGGAAGCCTCTTCTATTTTATATTCCCATGGATCTCTTATAGTACAAAAACAAAAATTTCCTCCTAACCTTACTATAGCAATTTCAAAGATAGGATGAGAATAGTCTTGCGAAAGGGTTTACTAATAATAGATAGGGGTAGCAGGGAATTAGAGGTAAGGTGTGAATTAGATAAAATAGCTCATAAAGCAAAGGAACGAGGAGGATATCATTACTCGAATTACTGTTTTCTAGAGGTAGTGCCTCCTTTCATCGAAGAAGGAATATTACACTGTCTACATGAAAACATAGAATTTATAACAGTTATGCCTTATTTCCTTTATCCAGGTTTGAAACTTAAGGAAACAGTAAAACAAACCGCCAATTTAGCAAAAAAATTACATTTAAACCTAGTTATCACCAAACCATTGAGTTATTCTCAACTTCTCTCCACAATTATTATTGATAGAATTGAAAAGTTGAAGAAAGATAAGAATATTTTCTATAAAAATTCTGATTGTGATGTCTTGGTAATCGGACATGGGAGTTCAGATAAACGAGCCAGAGATGCATTCATTTATACAGTAAAGAAAATTAAAAACCATTTTAGAAATGTTGAACCATGTTTTCTTGAATTAGATTCACCCAATATTGAACAAGGTTTATTTTCTATAATTCAATCAAGACCTAAAATTATTTTAGTAATGCCTTATTTTTTACATCGAGGAATACATATAAAAATTGACGTAACAAATGAGATCAAAAAAGCATTAATAAAACATGGATTTTCTAATATTTTTATTTCTGATCATATAGGAGTAGATGAAAAAATGGTCGATCTTGTGTTAGAACGTGCAAAGGAATCAGAGAATCGTAGAGATATATAGCCATGGCCAAGTTAAAGTCAGATGATTCTAATGAATCTGCAGAGAATAGATCTATGTCTATTAAATCATTTGATATCGAGAAGACTAGTTTTAAGATAATCGATGATGAAATTGGAGATCACAGCTATGATTTGCAATATGAATGGCCTGTAGTTAGAAGAGTAATTCATGCTACTGCTGATTTTGAATTTGCAACTAAAGAAAAAATAATATTTAACCGGGATCCAATCTCGTCAGCATTTAATGCATTCAAGAATGGTTGTACTATAGTAACAGATGTTGAAATGGTAAGATCTGGTATTTCCAAAACTAATTTGGCTAAATTAAATCTAAACTCTGTGTGCAGGATTTCAGATCCTGCATTAATGGAAGAAGCCAAAAAACATAATAAAACAAGAGCAGAAATGGCAATGTTGAGTTGTAGAAAAGAGATGAATAAAGGAATAGTTATAATAGGTAATGCTCCAACTGCATTGTATGAAATAATAAGGATGATAGAAGAAAATGAGACAATGCCATCCCTTGTTATTGGAATTCCGGTAGGTTTTGTATCCGCTCTAGAAAGCAAAAAAGAATTGTTACAAATAAATGTTCCATGCATCACAAATATTGGAAGAAAAGGAGGGAGTTCTGTAGCCGCATCTATTATCAATGCCTTATTACTTTTATATACTCATAGAGAGCATTCGATATAAATCAAATGCATTTTAGATAATATCTTTATTATAGAAAATATAATCAAAATTTCAACTCTAAATATACACTTGTATATAATTCGTAACATACAATTTAAACATAGAATTGGGAAATAAAATTATAATCAGTACTTACATTGATTTTTCTATTTATAGTTACTACTTAATGGAAACTAGTTCATAATTTTCTACAAGTACATTCCATTCTTTTGAACGGTAATATATTACAGTATAAACGTCATATTCAAATTAGAAAAAAGTTTACATCTTTGACTGCTTACAATATATCATTTCCCGGTACACCAAACAATTCATCATTCCTTTTTTCCCACTGAGAAAATCATTTCCACAATTACCAGCAAGAACATCGTTATCATGACCATCATAGAGTGCATCATATCCTAAAAATTCATTAGTGTATATTGACTGTCTTCTCCGTAAATTTCATCATATTGTTTTCTCCGGTCAATCATTTTCATATTTACCTTATATATCATTTAGACCATCTCTAATGTAAGTGAAATCCGAATTATTAGTTCCATATTATAGTATCTAAATTTGTAAATACAGAATATTCATATAATTACTAGAAAAAATATGATCTCATCATTATAATTTGAATTTTTATATTATTTACATGAGAAATTACCTTTGATACCTTCATTTATAGATCATGGATATAATATTTTTATTATGATTTAATCTCTTCATCTTGCCTTTATTTTCATTCATACCTTACAAAAAACAATAATCTACAATTTTTTGGAAAGAAGTTTTAAAATCATCATCATAAATATTTTGGAAATATTTAAAATGCAATCTAAATTTGATACGATATTTAATATATACACATAATTCGGAAAAATAACTAAGATACATAAAAATAATTGGTATGTGATTAGTTTGGAATGGAGTAACGAGGTTACCAAAAAAAAGAATTAGTAGACCAGTATGTAGACCTACTTGTTATAAATCTAAATAATCAAAAAATCATGACAAAAAAATTTACTATTAATATTATTCCTAACTTGAGTAAAACAAACATCTTTTTGAAGTTACTTTTAAAAATCTGTTTCAATTGAATAAATAAACAAAATAGTTATGACTAATTAAATACTAAAAATGAGAAGTTGTTTGATATTGGATACTCTATTAAACAAACTTAATAATGATTAGATTATAACACTATGTATTTGAAAGAACTAAAAGCAGAAGTAAGAATCTTATCTTCTGCTGATACAGTATGGTCTGTAATTTCTGACTTTAGTAGATATTCTGATTGGAATCCCTTTATTAAAAGTATAAAGGGAGAACTAAAAGTAGGAGCCAAATTGGAGATTCATTTAACAACAGTTGGAGGGAAAACTAGAATATATTATCCTGAAGTAACAAAAGTTGAACCTCCCAATGAAATAAGATGGTACGGAAAGTTTTTCTTTTCGGGAATATTCAGTGGAGAACGGATATTAACCATAGAAAAAATTTCAGAAAAGGAGGTTGTATTCATCAACAAAGAGATCTTTTCAGGAATTGGCGTCAAATTCACACCAAAAAAAATGGAAAACGATATAATTTCAAGTTTTGAATCAATGAATAATTCTCTCAAAAATCTTATTGAAAGAAATAGTTGAGATAATAACATTTTCATAGTTTCATAACCTAACACATTTTAATTATAATTATTTTTTTCTTGTCGTTAAAATATGATTGCTATAGGAGAAAATTTTTAAACTCGTTCGCTAACCTAATACTATGAAAGCAATCTGGAATAACAAAATTATTGCTGAAAGCGATAAAACTATATTAATAGAAGGCAATCATTATTTTCCACCTAATTCAATAAATAAAGAATTTTTAATAAAAAGTAATATCACCACTATGTGTTCATGGAAAGGAAAAGCAAATTATTTTTCTATTAAGGTTAATGGAAAATTAAATAAAGACTGTGCTTGGTATTATCCGGACCCCCTGGAAGAAGCCAAACAAATAAAAGAATACGTGGCATTTTGGAAAGGAGTAGAGTTAAAGAACTAAAGAATTTTTCTAAAGGGTTCAAAGTTTTTCAATGATATAATTTCTCCTTATTATTTTTGGATTATTAACATTCTCATAGTTTTCCTTAGAATCATATTAATACAATCATATTTAAACACCTTAAATCTTATCTTCCAATAATCAGATTGAAATAATCTATTTAGCTAAAAATGAATAAATCAGTTTTTTGAATTATTTATCATAACTTTTAATGTATCCTTTTTTCTATATAATCTATCAATAGCCTTGCTTGATTCTTCTAAAGTGAATTTATGCGAAACTAATTTTTTAACATCAATGATTTTTTTATCGACTAATTCTATAGCTTGCTTTATTTCTTTATTAGATGCAGCATATGTTGTAATAAAACTAATTTCTTTTGTGTATAGTTCACTGAGAGATAAATCTATTTTCTTTCCCATTTGTGGTTCTCCAAAAATTAAAATAATACCTCCTGGTCTAATTATTTTGACAGCATCTTTTAAGACACTAAAATCAGAAGTTGCAACAATTATTAAATCTACGTATTCATTTGTACATAAATTAAATGTGTTTATAATATTACTTTTTCTTGAATCAAGAGGAATACCAATATCGAAAGTTTCACAATAACCAAGTCTGTATTCATTTATATCAATGCAAAATATTTTACTCGCTCCATACATTTTTCCTAAAATCGCATTTATCATTCCTATTGGCCCAATACCAAAAATTACTATAGTGTCTCCTTTTACCAATTTTATCTTATTCCATCCTCTTAAACAACAAGCAAGAGGTTCTATCATAATTCCTTCTTCAGGACTTAAATTATCTGGCAGCTTAAATATTGAATTAGTATTAATAATCCATTGAGGTATGACTATTTTTTCAGATATTCCACAAGGATATATAGAATCAACAAAATTTTCACATAATGTCTCATTTCCATGAAGACAGTAATAACATTTACTACATGAAGCGTGATGGTGAACAAAAACTCTAGTGCCACATTGAATAATATTCTTATCAGAATTAATTTTCATTTTCTCGATAGTTCCAACTATCTCGTGTCCTAATCTTGAAGTAGGTTTACAGGATTTCCCGAAAATATTTCCTATGTCAGAACCGCAAATGCCGCAGGCGTCAACTTTAACGAGAATTTCTCCTTTTTTTAGTTTTGGCTCTAGTATTTCTTTTATAAATAAAGTAGATTCTGAAAAACTGAGAAATTTCAATCTTTTTATTATGAAATTACTTCGATTTAATAAAAACCATTCTAAAGAACCTACAAATATAAAAGAAGATATTTGTTATTTTAAAATATTAATATTATTATACTTTGTTATTATATTTGATCATGCTCATTCATTTTTTCAAATAAATCCTACACGCTTTAATTATTTCTTGTGGAAATCTAGTATTCGAAAAATGTAAATGCATATAGGAAGCGAGAATATTGTATGTTAGAAGGCCATCTTTTAAATTATGTATTCCCATCCCCTTTAGTAATTTATATGCAAATACATAATCATCTGGTATATCTAGGATTTTTGAAAAATGGAATTCGTGTCCCTTGATTCTTCCTTTTTTAGTAAATATTGAATGTCTTGTTATAATAGCATTGGTATAATTTAAGACTAGCTTATTAGTCATTTCAGTTTTCGCATCTATCAATCCTACCATTTTATAGTTTAGACCTTTTTTTTCATGATAAAAGTTATCCTTATTATATCTACTATTTAGTCTATTTTTTGATGAATCATAATTTTCCTTTAATCTTATACGATCATTTGATTCCTTGATGGATTTAGTTAAATACATTAATCCACCACATTCAGCATATATAGGTATTTGATAATTTTCTCCAGCTTTCTTAATGTCTTTCAACATGGAATAATTTTCGGATAGTTTTTTCGATAATACTTCTGGAAATCCTCCACCTATTATAATTCCACCAATGTTCTCTGGAAGATTTTTATCATTAACGGGACTAAAAAAAACAAGTTTTGCTCCTTCTGTCTGTAACTTCTCAAAATTCTCTCTATAATAAAAATTAAAAGAATTATCTAAAGCGACTGCTATTTTTACACTAGGTTTCTTTATAGTTTTTGATGAAAACAAATATTTTATTTTTTGTGCACTATTAATTTTTAATGAAGAAACAATATTGTCAATATTTATTGAATCTGCAATTTTTTTTGCATTATTCAGAACCTTCTTCTTTTTATTAATATTAAGTTCAGCTGAAGGAATTAGACCAATATATCTTTCTTTAAAGTTAAAATCATCATTTGAATAAATCGTACCTATAATAGGTACATTTATTTTATCTGCAAAGGAATCCTTTATAAAATTATAATGCTTATTACTTGCTATTTTGTTAATAATAATTCCTGAAATTTTTAGTTTTCTATCAAAAAGAATATATCCATATGCCATAGCAGCTATAGATCTAGAAGCTTTGCTTGCATCAATAACTAATATTACATGAGACTTTAAGATCTTTGCTATTTGTGCAGTACTAGCGAAATCCGTCTTTCCTCCTGCTCCATCATACAATCCCATAACACCTTCAATCACAGCTAAATCTACATATTTTGTAGTTCTTTCAAATGTATCTTTTACACCTTGTACTCCCATCAACCATGAATCTAGATTATATGCATTGTTGTTAGTTACAATTGAATGATATGACGGATCAATAAAATCAGGACCTATTTTAAAAGACTGGACTTTATATCCCATATTCTTAAGCTTATATAATATCGCTAGTGTGATAGAAGTTTTACCCACACCGCTAGTCGTTCCTGCAATTGTTATACTTGGTATCATTTCTATTGTAAATATTAATATTTAATTTTAATCCTGTTCACTATTTTTCCTTTTTAACAAAAAAATTTAATCAGAATATGAAATTTTTCTTAAAGTTTTGTTATATGATAGGCCAAATCTATGTGCTTCATCTCTTATCATTTGGAGTAATTGAAGTACGGAGTTTTTTCGTGATAATTTTAGTGATTTATATCGGTCAGGTAAAAAAATTTCTTCATTTTCTTTTGCTAATGAAATCATAGGGATTTTTAAATTCATCTCTGTTAAAGCATTCACAGCTGTATTTAATTGACCTTTACCGCCATCAATTAAAATCAAATTCGGATTAGATTCCATAAATTTATCATTAGGAGTTGGTACCATAGATAAATTACTAGTTTTGAATGTGTGATTCAACTTTTTAGTTAATCTTGTCTTTTTTAATATATATCTTCTTCTAACTATTTCATGAATCATTGCAAAATCATCTTGTTTGAATGCTATCGTTTTTATTCTGAATCTTCTATATCCATGTTTAAAAGGAATCCCGTTAATGAATCTTACACAAGAACCTACTGCAAAAGAAGTTCCAAAATTAGAAATATCAAAACAATCTATTATATAAGGAATTTCTTTTATATTAATTGTTTCCTTTAAACTCAACAAAGTCGGGTTATATTTTCTTTCAATTCGCAACGATAAATTTTTTAAGATTAAATCCATTAAGTCACTTTTATTCTGATCATTACTAAATTTAGAAACTTTTTTTATCTTCACGGTGCGACTTGACAACTTTTGAAAAATTAACTCTAAATTTCTTTTTGATTCTGGAATTTCATTTACGTAAATGATTTCTGGGATTTTAACTGAAGAGTAATATTGGAGTAAAAACGTTGAAAAAGTATTATCTCCTAGCAGCTCAAATTCAAATTTTTTTCTATCGCATATGACTCCATTTACTCTTTTAAGTATCAAAACATGACCTTTCTGGTCCTCTCTGTCTATTTTGAACCCTACGTATTCTTCATTTTTATTAGAATTTAAATCAAATTTTTGTTTTATCTGTAAATTTTCAATTATTCGTACAGTATCTCTAATTTCTTTTGCTCGCTCATAATTTTGTTTATCTGAAGCTTCTTTCATTTCTTTATTCATTCTTACCATAAAGGCCTGTAAATCATTACTACTGTTAAGAATTTCTTTTAGTGACTGGATATTCTTACCATATTCTTCAAGTGTTATATTATTAATACACGGTGCATCACAATTTTTTATAAAAAATTCTAGACAAGCTTTGTTGGGCAATCGATTACATATCCTTACTTTAAAAATTTTTCTTAGAGTTCCTATGGAAATGAACCTTGAACTTCCATAGACAAATGGACCCACAATATCTCCAGGAGGACCATTAAATTCACCCTTTCTATTTCTTCTTGTAACCAATAGCCTAGGAAAATCTTCCTTGGTAATTTTTAAATAAGTATATCTTTCTTGATCCTTTAAATCAATATTAAAAACAGGTCTATATTTTTTAATCAAATTGGATTCAAGTAATAATGCTTCCACTTCATTATCTGTAATGATAAACTCTATTTCTGATACTTTATGTAAAAGTGTTAGCGTCTTCCATCTATCTTTATAGTTTTTATCTTCATTCACCTTATCAATATTTATATTTGATTTCCGAGCAGGTTCGTTATTTAGATAATTAAAATATGAAAATATTCTTTTTTTTAGATTCTTTGCTTTTCCTATATAGATAATTCTATCATCAATATCTTTCATTAAATAAGTCCCAGGAGCTGACGGAAAGGTATTACATGCATTCTTTAATTGTCTATAGCATAAAGAATTGTTCAAGGTCCTAATGTAAAACTATCTCCCTATTCAGGTTCGAAATTTTATCAAGCTTTGTTTTTAAAAATTTTGCTGTATAGCTTATATCTTCATATTTTATAAGATCACGGGGAATGCCACATGCAACAAGTTTTCCCCCTTCATTTCCACCTTCAGGTCCCAAATCATTTATCCAGTCGGCGCTTGCTATTACGTCCAAATTATGTTCAATCACTATTACAGTATTTCCTAATTCTGTTAATTTTTTCAAAACTGATAATAATTTTTTAACATCAGAAAAGTGAAGACCTGTTGTTGGCTCATCTAAAATATATAAGGTATTTCCAGTATCTTTACGCGAAAGTTCTGAAGACAGCTTTATTCTTTGCGCCTCTCCTCCTGAGAATGTTGTTGCAGGCTGACCTAATTTTATATATCCTAGACCCACATCATACAAAGTTTTTAATTTCTTGTAAATTATAGGTATATTTTTAAAAAATTCCATCGCCTCTTCTACAGTAAAATTTAGAATTTCGAATATGTTTTTACCTCTATATCTTACTAAAAGTGTTTCTGAATTATACCTTTTTCCAACACATTCATCACATTTGACATATACATCAGGTAAAAATTGCATTTCTATTTTTTTTACTCCACATCCCTCACACGCTTCACATCTGCCACCTCTTACATTAAAAGAAAATCTTCCCGGATGATATCCCATTTCCCTAGATGTAATTGTTTTTGCAAATAATTGTCGTATATGAGTAAACAAATCAACATAAGTTGCTGCATTGGATCGAGGAGTTCTCCCGATTGGCGACTGATCAATGCCAATTATTTTATCTATATGTTCAATTCCAGTTATCTCATTGTGTTTCCCAGGTTCTTCTATACTTCCATAATACTTTTTTATTGCTTTATACAATATGTCGTTTATTAGACTAGATTTTCCTGAACCTGAAACTCCAGTTACTACTGATAGAAATCCAACCGGAAATTTTACATTGATATTTTTTAAATTATTCGCTTTTGCTCCATAGACAAATAACCATTTATTCATTTGCTCTTTTATTATAGAAATTGTTGCTACATTTTCTTCTCCCCTTAAATACCGTCCAGTTATAGATGTCTTGTTATCTACGATATCTAAAATTGTTCCTTCTGCCACTACATTTCCCCCATGGATTCCTGCGCCTGGGCCTATATCGATAATCCAATCAGAATTTAGAATAACTTCTTCATCATGTTCAACAATTATCAGAGTATTGTCTATATCTCGTAATTTCTTTAATGTATTTATTAATCTATAATTATCACGTTGATGCAAGCCTATTGTAGGTTCATCCAAAACGTATAAAACACCAGTAAGATTGGATCCAATTTGTGTTGCAAGTCTGATTCTTTGTGATTCACCACCTGATAAGGAGCTAGTAGTTCTATTCAATGTCAAATAGTTCAGTCCTACATTTATTAAGAATTCTAATCTTGAAAGTGTTTCCTTCAATACATTTTTAGCAATTTCTTTTTCAATTAAACTTAACTGTAACTCTGAAAAAAACCTAAAACAATCCTCTATCGATAAGTCACATATTTCCATGATTGACATGTTATTTATCTTCACTGACAGGATTTCCTCTCTTAGTCTATTGCCATTGCATTTTTCACAAATCTTCTCCTTCATGAATTTTCTTAGGAAATCTCTTTTTGAATCTGATTCAGTTGTATTAAATAATCTTTCGAGGTTGGGGATTACTCCTTCAAAACTTGATTGATACTCCCATTTGCTGTGAGAATACCTTGATTCATATTTGAAATGTATATTATCATCTGTTCCATAAAGAATTACCTTTAATTGCTGATCTTTCATCATATTAATTGGAGTATTTAAACTAAATCCAAATTTCTTTCCAACATCTTTTAACATGGAAGATCTAAAAGAAGCAAACTTTCCATTCCAAGGTTTGATCGCACCTTCTAGAATATTCTTATTTTTGTCAGGAATTATTAACTCTGGATCAAATTCTATTTTTACTCCAAGACCATTACAATTCTGGCATGCACCAAATGGTGAATTGAAAGAAAAAGATCTAGGCTCTAAATTTCCGATACTTATATTACAGTAAGGACAAGAATTATGCTGAGAAAATAAATGGTCTTTATTGTCCACAGAGCATATTATTATTCCATTTCCCAAAGATACTGCGGTTTGAACTGCTTCATATAATCTACTACGCTCTTCTGTGCTGGGTTTTATTCTATCAACCACAATCTCGAGATTATGTTTTTTATGTTTTTCTAATTCAAGTTTAGAAGTCGAAGAGATAGATTTCTTAATATCTTTACTTTCATCAGAATAAGCGAATTTATTGTTCGAGCTTTTCTTATCATAATTTATTTCATTTTCCATGTCAATAATGTTGCCATCTACTCTCAGTCTAGAGAATCCTTTTTTTCTTAATTCCTCAAAAAGTTTTTCAAAAGTACCTTTTTTTCCAACTACAACAGGGGCTAGAATTATGATAAATTCATTAGAAGACCATGATCTTAAAATTGATTCAGTAATAGAATCAATTGTTTGACTTGTTATTTTTCGATGACATTGGGGACAATGAGGTTTTCCTATTTTTGCAAATAATAAACGGAGATAATCATAAATTTCTGTGACGGTTCCAACTGTAGAACGTGGGTTTTTATTAGTAGTTTTTTGTTGAATTGATATCGCGGGTGATAAACCTTCTATTGAATCAATATCTGGTTTATCCATTAATTCAAGAAATTGTCTTGCATAGGCAGATAAAGACTCGACATATCTTCTTTGACCCTCTGCATATATTGTATCAAAGGCAAGGGTAGACTTTCCTGAACCCGAAAGCCCTGTCAATACTACTATTTTTTTCTTTGGTATTTCTATATTGATATTTTTAAGATTATGCTGTCTTGCACCTTTTAAAACAAGTTTCTCTATCATATTTATAGAATCTCTGTTATTCCCAAATGTTGATTTATAATTTTTAATTTGTCTCTATATTCTATGGCCTTTTCAAAATCCAATTGATCTGCCCACTTTTTCATAGTACTCTCTGTTTCAATCGATAATTTGAGGAGATCTTTTTTACTCATTGATTTTAGAATTATTTCATGTCTTTTTTTATGTTCTATATCCGATAGGGGTTTTATTATCGATTTTGGTGTAATTCCAAAGTTAATATTATATTCGATCTGTTTTTTTCTCCTTCTCTCTGTTTCTTGTACTGCAAACCTCATTGATTTTGTGATTTTTTCGCAATACATTATAACTTTTCCTTCTATATTCCTTGCAGCTCTTCCAAATGTTTGAATTAGACTAACCTCATTACGTAAAAACCCCTCTTTATCAGCATCAACAATTGCTACAAGAGACACTTCTGGGATATCTAAACCTTCTCGTAAGAGATTAATACCTACCATAACATCAAACTCGCCTAATCTCAATTGGCGAATTAACTCAGTTCTTTCTAATCCTTCAATTTCAGAATGCATATATCTAACTTTTATATCTTTTTTTGCAAGATATTCTGCTAAGTCTTCTGCCATTCTTTTCGTTAATGTAGTAACTAGAATCCTTTGATCTTTTTTTACTGCTGATTTTACTTCTGAAATCAAATCATTAATTTGATTTTTAGACTGTCGTATTTCTATTTTAGGCTCGATTAAACCAGTGGGTCTCACCAGTTGTTCTACGACATGAATGCTAGTACTAAGTTCGTAGTTTCCTGGAGTTGCCGAAACATAAATAACTTTATTAAGATATTTTTCAAATTCATCAAATTTTAATGGTCTATTATCGAAAGCACTAGGCAATCTGAAACCATATTCTACAAGGCTTTTTTTTCTAGTGTGATCGCCATTGAACATACCTCTGAGTTGAGGTAGTGTAACATGGGATTCATCTATAACAATTAAGAAATCTTTTTCAAAGAAATCTAATAAACAATATGGTGGCTCGCCTTCATTTCTTCCATCGAAATGACGAGAATAATTTTCAATTCCAGAACAATATCCTAACTCTTCTAACATCTCTAGATCATAATTGGTTCTAGATATCAATCTCTCTCTTTCCAAATCACCATCTAAATGTGTTATCCACTCCTTGAGTTCTGTTCTTATAGACATTATTGCATTATTTCTTTTCTTTTCATTAATAACATAATGCTTAGCAGGAAAAATTTTAATGTTATTAGCGTCTTTAATTTTTCTCATTGTTACCGGTTCATATATACTTATATTATTAATAGTATTTTCGTTTAATTCAATTCTTATTATATTATTCAAATAGCTAGGAAAAATATCAACAAATTCACCTCTTACTCTGAAATTTCCTTGAATTAAGTTAACATCATTTCGTTCATATCTAGATTCTATTAATCTGTGTATGATTTCACTCCTTTTAGTTTTATAACCTTTATAGAGTGAAATTGATCTATTATCCCATTCCATTGGAGAGCCTAGCGAATAAATACATGATACGGTAGATACAATAATAGTTGGTTCTCCTGACATTAACATTGCAGTTGCTTCTAATCTCATCTTTTCTATTGTTTCATTTACATTCGTATCTTTTTCTATGTATGTATCAGACTGTGGAATGTAGGATTCCGGCTGGTAATAATCATAAAAGCTAACAAAATATCCAACATTATTTGAGGGAAAAAATTCTTTAAATTCTGAATATAACTGTGTTGCCAGTGTCTTATTTGGTGAGATTATGAGTGTATTTTTGTTATATGAGCCTATTACGTTAGCCACTGTGAAAGTTTTTCCACTGCCTGTTACTCCCAAAAGCGTTTGTATTGTTTTTTCTTTTTCTGAAAGTCCGTTAGCTAATTGTTCTATCGCTTTAGCTTGATCGCCGTTAGGAGAAAATGTTGAAATTAACTTGAATTGTGAATCAATTACTTCCAATTTTTGATGATATATTATCAGCTTATGAATTTAAATTAATCTTTCCACTTGATGGAACAGCCTATAGAAGGATCAAAATCCTTCTCTAATTTTTTCCCCTTCAGTAATTTTCTTACGTTTTCTTGCATGATATGTATACTTGGTTTAGATTCAGGGTTAACTGCATCATTTATTTTTCCATGAAATATCAAAGTTTTATTGGAATCTAGTAGAAATGGATCTGGTGTACATACTGCACCATATGCTTTGGCAACTTCCTGCGTTTCGTCGATAAGATATGGAAAATTCAAATTATATCTCTTTGCAAAATTTTTCATGTTTTCAAAACCTTCATCTTGATAAGAGGGATCATTACTATTAATAGCAATTATTTGGAGTTCATTAGGAGGAAATGTGGACTGAAGATCAATGATATCGCCAATTCTCGCTTTCACAAAAGGACAATGATTACAAATAAAGATAACTAGTATGGATTTACTATTAAAATCATTTAACGAATAATTTTTTCCATCTATTCCTTGTAAATTAAAATGAGGTGCTTTATTCCCAGAGATTAATTTTTGTTCTGATAAAGTTCTAGCCATATTTTATGGAAAATACACGAGGTACATAAATTTTAGGTTT
This sequence comes from Nitrososphaeraceae archaeon, assembly GCA_042138015.1. GTDB lineage: Archaea > Thermoproteota > Nitrososphaeria > Nitrososphaerales > Nitrososphaeraceae > TH1177. Next base: position 56,367 of record JBHIVA010000003.1, read on the forward strand.
TAATATTACAATTTCAGAGCGAAAAAATTTTAGTATTTAGGTATATATTTTATAAAGATAAATACCGATTCACCATTGGTATCACTATAACAATAATTGAATCGATATCCACCTTTTTTTATCAAAACAGCGATTGAATTGGATAAAATTGATTTATTTCTTACTATCAAAACTGATCCATAAGGCTTAGTCATAATTTCTGCGTTATAACCATTTGATAAGATTTTTCCCAATAAGTATATAGATCTCATTAATTTCTCAAACTAAATAAAAAATGGACAATGATAATATATTCTGTCTATTTGTATGAACAAAGGAGTATAAACAATTTTAATCAAAAATTATTAAGAAAATATAGGTAAATTAAACTTATACAAAAGTCAAAATTTTCTTATTCTCTACTTAACAAGATCACATCACAAACTTTAACCTGTTCTTTAAATTTAATTGCATCTTCTTTAGTACCAACAATACTCCCGTAGTGCATTGGAATGGCTAGTTTAGAAGGTTTAATCATCTCATTCACAGCCTTTGCAGCTTCCTCTGCATTCATTACGTAAACACCAGATACAGGAACCAATGCTATATCTGTTTTTAAATCCTTCATTTCAGGTATGACATCTGTGTCACCGCAATGATAGATTGTAGTATTGTTTGTAGTTATATTAAATCCAACTTTTTTATCTACTTTTGGATGAAAACTTTTGTTCACGTTATAAGCAGGAACGATTTGCAGTGTAATTCCCTTCTGCTGAATATTTTCACCTGGTTCTACTTCTTTTATGTTTTTGAATCCCTCTTGTTTCAACATGTCCACACATTCTTTTGCAGCAATAATTAAAGAATTTTCATTTTTTACCATGCGTAAATCTTCTGGACTTAAGTGATCAAAGTGGTTATGAGAAATTAAAATTAATTCAGCATCATTTTTTTTATGCTTCATATCGAGTTTATAAGGATCGATATAAATTCTAACATTTTCTGGAGTTGTTATTTTGTATCCGTCATGCCCTAACCATTCTAATTTAATATTATTAATTTCCACATTTTTTTTTATTGAATTTCAAATTTAAGTTTGTCTATTATGACGATTATTTAATACCACTATCTTATTATTTCGGAGAGAGATGACTACAATATTTTCAGATAATAGATTCTTAATCAATTTTTTATCGAGAGTTGCTACACCGCATCTATGTATATAAGCATATTCGAGAATGTTATCATCTGTATGTTTAAATCTAGATGTCTTAACCTTGGGAAATTTCTTAGTAATTTCTAATGCTAAACCTGCGGCTTTAGCTTTTGTAATTGTTGATTTCCGTTGAAGTGTTATTAATTCGTCAGCTATTACGTCGGGAACAATAAAATTGATCTTTCCTAAATCTCTTTCGAGAGTATCCATCATTTTAATAGGTTTTGTGACTAGTATTAATAAAAAACTTGTATCACATAATACATCCATGGTATTGTTGTTGCTTTTTTAATAAAAAAATTGGTGAAAATTAAAATTAAAGCTTTTTATGATTATTTTTCGTATCCTATTCTATCTGCCAGTTTAACTACTTCTCTTCCTTTATTTGTCAAAGCGTTATATATCCTTGGTTTTCCTCTTCCTCGGGACTTCTCTTTCTTGATTTTTCTATCGATTAAGCCTAGATTGGTGGCTCGTTTCATCAATGATTGTCCATATCCCCAACTACCCATTGTTATCAATAATTCTCTTGTATGCAATTCTTTATTTGTCTTCAAAACTCGTAGGAGTGGAATAAGAGGTCTCTCGTTAATAAGTATCTTTAGAATATCCAATTCCACTGTAATGGGTATTGATTTTGCCGGTTTTGTTTCCTTAGGTTTTGTTTCCTTTGATTCTTTAGTAGTCTCTTTCTTTGATTTTACATTTTTTTTAGCTATCATTTCTCTACCGATGTGACAATACAAAAGTTAAATATTTAATCTTTTGTTTCTGTTAGGGTTTTAAATGATTTTCTTTAGCAAAATAAAAATAAAGGAATAACATAAAAAGTGAAAATTTATATATGCAAACAATAATTTTTATATTAAATTTTGTTATTTTTATATATAATGCTATTTTGATTTAATTTAGTATATTACCATCTTTTATAATACCATTATGCTATATGATCTATTGAGAAAATTACCTTATAGTTGCATTAAAAAACACAAAATTATTACAAAATTTTCTACAAAAGCGAAATATTAAGATCTATTTTAATGAAGGCAAGAGAACAATCCTTTAAAGCTGAATAAATAACAGTTTATAATTTGATGTGGGAGTTTGTCTTTTGGCTTTATAATGAAATTTTATAAAAGTCATACTCCATTTTATCTTTCGTTCCTTAATTAGTTTAGCAAGTAAATCTCTACAAATTTGAGAAATTAAGATTCTGCTTCTTTCTAAAATATATTTCAGTAAAGTCACAGTTATGATAGAAATAACTAGAAATTGGTTCATTTACAATATTCATAGACAATTCAGTGTAGTATATTAAAGTGATTTAAAATAAAAATTAACTTTTTAAAAAAAATTAAGTATTATATTATCTTCAAAGATATTCATTAATTTCATCTATTGTAAGTTATTTTTGCAATGAAATCGAAAGTTCAATCTTTTTTTTACTTAAGTCGATGGCCTAAAGGAATAAAAAAAATATGAATAATAAAGCAAAATACAGAATAAATAGATTAAAACAAATACAAGATTTTATCTCGAGACATTAATTACGTATAATGCTGACCGAAAAATGAATATGTTTATATGAAAAAATAATAACTAAGATCTCTTTGTAATTATCCGATGAAGTTCTAGCTAAAGAGTACATGATTATCTTCATAAATAATTATACATCATACAATGATTTGAAATTTAATCAAATTTTCAATTAGACCCATTTAATTTTAAAAAATCATTCCTATTTTCAAGTTAAATTAATTTTAAATTGAACAAAATACCTTCGAAAGAAGTTGTTATTTATATGTTTCTTAACAATATAACAAAGAGTTGAAAATAATATTAATGAAAAATATTACTGATATTCTACTTTTATATTTATATTGATACTCTATCTTTATATTACCATATAAAACCTTTATCAGAACAAGTTAATTCAGCTCCACAGATATTGCAGCGTAGATGACAAGATTGTAAATAAATCATTATATTCTCACAAATAGGACAAAGTACTATTTCTCGCGATCTAACATCTTTCATATTGATACAATATTTATCCATGATTTAAGCTTTTTTATATCTAATAATTAAATACTTATTCTTTTAAATTTAACTTAAAAGACATATTAGCAATTAACTTCCATAATAGTATTATCTTTTAAGTTCAAATCAAGAGTCATTTTGAAGATTGGATTATGTTGATAGTGGGTAAATAACAGGAGTAAGGCTGAATAGTTTAGCTGATTAATTTATTTATAGGTTATTTATTTTATCTCATTCTTTCATTCTCAATAAGAGTTTATGAATAATGAAGAAAATAAGGAAGAAAATAAGGAATGAACATATAGTACAGACATGGAGACATTAATTATACTTTTAGTATCCTTAAAAATAATTTTATAAAATTGAAATGAATTTAGTTTTATTAATTTTAGTTTCTATAGTGTTCTTATTAGATGGTAACCATTTTATTTTTACTAAATTAGTATCTTATACAATTAATCTACAGATATATGTTAATATTTAGTTAAGAATAAATACAAATTTGCTATTAAATGGATCTTTCACTAATTTGCAAGTATGATTCGAAATAGGATTAGAGATTATTATTCTATAGTTAATAAAGATAATAGCACTGAATAATTCAACGTTTGATATACTCTATCAATTTTTTTTAGAGAAACTTAATAATCAATTCTTATTATTTGTGATTCTATTACCAAAAAATAAAAATATAAAATTTAAGATCTCATCTAACCAATATCGCTATATAAAATACTTAAAATTCTAGAGATTCATCAGGTAAATTATATAACTGTGAAAATTATTGTATATTATAATCGGGCTATTCGCTAACAAATATATCTTTTATGATCCTTAATTAAACAATGAATGGATATTTATTAATAAATCTAGTTATTTGAGTTGACTATCAATAATAGTTTTGTAAAAGGATATCATTTATCTTTATTCCGGAGACATATTTTGTGCAAAGATTAATTAATGATTAAACTCGTTCGATAAATATTGGTAAATTTTAAATTAGTTGTCTCGGATAAAAGAGGAAAGAGTATTTCATATGAACTTAAAGATAAAGATGCTCAACCTTTCTTAGGAGGAAAAATTGGCAACTCATATGATTCTAATATTGTAGGTTTAGTGGGTGGTAAATTGAAAGTCACTGGTGGAAGCGATAAGTCAGGAACCCCCATGCGTTCAGATGTTCATGGTGGAGTAAAGAAATATGTTTTATTAAGTAAAGGAGTTGGAATGAATGATTCTAGTGAGGGAAAGAGAATAAGAAAACTTGTTAGAGGCAATATGATTACAGAGGATATATATCAATTAAATTGTATTTTGGAAGATATTGATTTACAACAACCAGCAACTTCAAATGTGGACAATGAATCATTAAATTCAGTTCAAGAGTAAAATTTATTTAAAATTCTAGTCAGAATTTCTACAATTACCTTAATATCCCCCAATAAAATAAAAGACGATGTTGCACTGGAAAGAAACCCTTCCTGATTGGTACATTAAAGAGTATGGCTATCAACCTAACATCAATATAGGTACTTCAGGACATGTTGATCATGGAAAAACAACACTTATAGAAGCTATAACTGGAGTCTGGACCAGCGCTCATAGTGAGGAGCTTCGAAGAGGAATTACAATAAAAGTAGGTTATGCTGATGCGGCCTTTTATAAATGCGATGAGTGTTCATCCCCTGCATGTTATTCTACTACTCCTCAATGTAATAATTGTGGACGAGCCAGTCATCTACTTCGCGTGGCTAGTTTTGTAGATTCTCCAGGTCACGAGAGTTTGATGGCTAATATGTTATCTGGCGCAGGATTGATGGATGGTGCAATTTTAGTAGTTGCTGCTAACGAAACTGTTCCTAAACCTCAAACAAGAGAACATATGCTTGCTCTACAAGTTTTAGGTATTAAACAAATAGTAATTGTCCAAAATAAGGTTGATTTAACTGAAAAAGATAAGGCTTTGGAAAATTACGATCAGATCAAAAATTTCGTTAACAACTCGGTAGCAGAAAATGCTCCTATCATACCTATTTCTGCACAGCACAATCTCAATATAGATGTTTTAATTGAATCACTTGAAATTAATATCAAAACACCTCAGAGAAACAAGAACACATATCCAGTAATGCACGTTTTGAGATCTTTTGATATAAATAAACCAGGAATTCATATACACAAAATACATGGTGGAGCAATAGGAGGAGCATTGATACAAGGAGAATTCAACGTAGGTGATGAAATAGAAATTAGACCAGGAATATTAAACAATAAAGGTAAATATGAACCGATATTTTCAAAAATTTCTGGTCTTGGCACGGGGGCAGGGTTAGTAGAAAATGTCAAACCTGGTGGTCTAGTATCTATTGGTACAACTTTGGATCCTTCTTTCGTAAAGAGTGATTCTCTGATAGGATCCGTTGTTGGAAAACCAGGAACACTTCCAGAAAATGTGTATTCTGTATCTGTAGAAACAAATCTCTTTGATACTGCGGTAGGAACACAAGAATTGGTCAAAGTTGATCCAATAAAAAAAGGAGAACCACTTAGAGTCAATATTGGCACTTCAGCCACTATGGCCATGGTAATGAATTCTAAAGGTAATAAAATAGAAATCAATCTAAAAAAACCAATTTGTCTATTAGAGAATAGTCGTATTGCACTTAGCAGAAAAATTGGAGAAAGATGGCGATTAATAGGAGCGGGAGTTATAAAATAATTATTAATCTTAATAAATATTAAAATGGATTTTTATTAAAATCATTATTGAATTCAAAACCCATATTTAGGGCTCTATTCTTCATTACTTCTAAATATTCTTCGTAAGAGATTTGCGAAAGACAATTTGGGCAAGTGACAATTTTCATTTCATCATCCACTACCGCTTTATTCTCGCATTTATGACATTTTGCTTCCAACAATGATCAATAAATCTACTTAGTATCATAAAAGTGTTAATTTATATTTCATGAACCTATTTTATTAATCTTTATTACTTTTTTAATTAAATCGCTTATTCAACTATTTTAACAAATCTTTTTTGAAAATAGAATGACTTAATCTTGCATGAAATGCCCACTTGCTGAATAATGAACAGCAACACCATTAATGATTTTATACCCCAAATAATAAATGAGAAAATATTATTCTAGGTTATAATACAGTTTTGCCTGATTAAGATTATATCATTCCAGCTTCTTGAAGTTTTCGAGGTAGATAGACTTCCGCTAAATATTTAAATCCATGTTTAAAGAACGCATCCAATTCACATTTTTCTTTTTTCTTCAAAAATAAATCTAATTCTTTTTGCCATTGCGATTCCTGTAGCCATGGTTTTTTCTTCATATCATTTGCTCTATTAATATCTTCTTGAGATGCTGATAATCTTGCAACTTCTGGTATGTTGTATTCATAAATATCTGAAAACATCATACCAAGTACTTTTACATGGGGCGTTACTAGCCTATCACTATCATAACTCAAAGATTCGCTCCCTATTTTATATCTTAAAGCTATTCCTAAACCCCATGGATCAGCATCTGCAAAAACTACTACAGGTATTTTCCACTCATCACTTAGCTTTTTGACCATTATTCTAGTAGCCCTATCTGGTTCACCAGACCCTGTCATTAGAATAGCATTATACTTTTGAATAAAACCAGATTTTCTAATATTATTAAGAACAGTATCTTTTTCTACAACCATTACAAAGTCAGCCTTTACATCGGTTATTTCAACATCAAGAGTATTAGTTGGTATTAATTGTGATGTCGCTCTACTTCCTAAATTACAATCGATTGTATCTCCACCTACTCGAAGCGTTATAGGACCTGATATCATTCCTTTTGGTTTAGATGTCACAGAAAACTCTTCTCTAGGAGTTCCAGTAATTAATTCAATTGCCTTTATTGCATCATCTGAATCATCCTGTCCTTTCCAAAATTTTTCTTTATTTTTATCATCGCCTACTGAACTCAAAGTAGCATAATACATTCCTCTTATAGTACTTTCCATTTCTTCATCCAGAAGTTTTCTTACTGCATTAGCCATAACGAGGTATTGCGCAAACGTTGGTATCTTTTTAGTACTATTGGGACTTACAACTACTTTTTTTTCCCCAATAGTAAGCATTCTCTTTTTTTCAGACCATACAGTATTATCATATCCAATTTTTGCAATTTCTAACTCTGGTATTTTTTTTTGGATTAGAATTTCATCAGAAACCCCCTTCATTATAGCTCGAATTTTTTTTATTATTTCTTTGTGTTTATTATTTACTTGTGGCATATTTTCACCTCATACTAAAATCATAGAGTGTAGTTTTTTCGAATTTTTTTCTTTTTGATATTTTCTTCACTTTTATATCCTTTTTTTCCTTTTCTTCTTCGAGAGTATCTAACTCATGTTCATAAATTATCTCATTTTTCTTTGTGTCTTTGAAAATATTTTTTCCAGTTTTATTGTCGTCTTCCTTTGAATTAAAATTTTTATTTTCTTTAAAAATTATCTCTTTCTTAACATGCTTCTCTGCAACATAATTGAATGCTTTATTTAGTTTTTCTATATCTACACTAATTGTTTCAGATATCGCTTCAGTTATCAGAGGGATATAGAATTTATAAAGACGTAATCGATTTTCAGCTTCTTTTATTTTCAAATCTTTACGTATCTGAGCACTAACTTTTCTATACAAGTCAGAGAGACAGAATTTCATATATTTCTTCATATCGCCCTCTGAAGCAATACTCTCTTTGCCTGCACTTTTATAAGGAATTTTTGTTGAGCAAATATGGAAAAATATGTGAATGGGCAAGAATTCAGCAACCCTGTCAGATCTTATATTATTTTGACCTTGGGAAAATTTCTCTCTCGCATCTTTTTTAGTAATTCCCATTTTATTAATATTTACTTCAGATACTACTTCTCGAGCTACATCTGACCCTTCGTCATATAAGAGTGGTATTTTGTTCGCGAATCTATACAATTTAAATGAAGATATATCTCCACCATAAGCTATTCCGCATTCAATAATGGTTGGTCTGTTATTAATTACAGTTGAACGAGATGAATACGATGTTAGAGCCGGCTTTAGAATCTTTAGGTTCATATTTTGATCATTATATTCATTTTTACCTGAATTCTGTTCTTTATTATTTACAATAGTATATTCGGACATCATACCTGCTGTTAAAATTTGTTCTCCAATTGGACTTAAATGGTCTGTGTTAGGTGATTGAAATTTCGTATGTTTACATATATTAACTATCTTGATCAGTTCCTGCTCCGAATACTGATCAGCGGGTTTATTTTTTATTCCAGTACTAACTATAATTTCCTTGGCTTTTTCACTTGAAAGTTTTTGAAATGAATTTGATAAAACACCTTGGATTGTTGTCTTTTGATTTTTGAAATTTAATATCGCTTTTTTCAATGTTTGTAAATCCATATCTGCAGGATGAGGAAGGACTTCCTTAGCAGGTTCTGGCATTCTATCTGTTCTTCTTTTAAAAGTTATCTTCCCTTCATCATTTTCAAAGGTTATGTTGGCATATGGATTTACAATACTAGATTGAGTAACGTAATCATATATTTTGCTTTTAGTAATGGGAGATAGTCGTGCTCTTAAGGTTGTATAAATCTTAAAACCATGACTAGTCTTTAATAAAGAGTCAGAATCGGCCATTATTTTTTTCTCTAAAACAATGGGTTTATTTGTTGATATATCCGTTCTAAGCTCATGATAATATTCTATTTTTTCTTCAAAGTCTTTTGACCATACCTTGATAGGTGTATCTGTATCTTTTGTAGAAAAGGCGGCAATCATTTTTAGCCCCACACCGAACAATCCTCTCTGTTGTTTTTCCACATATTTTCCTGAAGTCAAGAAAGAACAAACTGCTACCGGCACCTTTTCTGCTGGTATTCCTACTCCATTATCGGTACATGAAATGGACCATAAATCGTTGGTTTGGTCACTATGTTTCATCTCTATTAAAATCTCAGGTAGTATATGATTTGCTTCGCACGAGTCCAGAGAATTTTCTATCAATTCTCTGATCGCCATATAGAGAATACGTTCTCCGGTAAAGCCTGCTAAAGCAGAATTATCGACGAAAAACTCTGATTCAGCTTTTTTATTATACTTTATCTTTATTTTCTTATTATCTAAATTATTATTAGAAACACTATAGTTTTTCTTTCCTTTTTCCTGATATTTTACTTCTAATGTAGGGCTAGATTTCAATAGATAAATCCTTTATTTAATCACTCAATTTATCTTTTGGGGTTTGCATGGTTACTTACAGCGTGATTTTAAAATTGTGAGCCATATGGAGTAGTAGCATTTTTCAGTTCTTTTAAACTCTCAAATTTTACTTCAATTAAATATCTCTTATTGTTCTTTTCGAAAACCATAAAGTCAGATCCTATACCAACTAATACCGATCCTATTAATTTTTTATTATTCATTGCCAATTTCATTTTTAAAGATCTTGGTGTTCTTTGTAACTTTCGACTATTTTTTCGTAATCCTCTATCAACATTGGATCAACAATTCCTTGAACTACGTATTCCTTTCCATCTGATAATTTTATATCCATAGCTACAGCACTATATGGAATCTCGAATTTATTAATTATGTATTGATCTACTGTATCAAATATTTTTTTTGTCTCTTCTAATCTACATTCAAATCCTATTATCTGAGAGATTTTTCTATTGCCTGAACCCCCTCCTCTTCCTCCAGCTGAGCCTCTGGATTCTTCGACTACTAACAAAAAAACTTTATTTTCTAAGTACTCCGACAGATTTATTTCGTTATGGGATACTATAATTTTTCTCTCAGGAAGTAATAACAGCTTCTCAAATTCGTTCATTAGAGGATTATACTTGCTAAATACTATTAAAAATATTGTACTATGGAAAAAGAAAAATTAGACTATAAAAAATCTATCTCTCTTTAATCATTATTTTATTAATCCTTGCTTTTTCTGGATCTATTGGTTGGTCGTTTTGATTAGTATTTTCAGATACAATCTTATCTACAATATCTAATCCATCAATTACTCTTCCAAAAACGGTATATTGATTGTCTAAAAATTGTGAGTCTCTAGTAACGATAAAAAATTGCGAGCCAGCGCTATTAGGATCTGATGTTCTAGCCATTGATACTATCCCTTTCTTATGTGGTATGTCATTGAATTCTGCATTTAGAGTAAAGTTAGGACCTCCAGTACCCCATTTTTCTTTTTCATATTCGCTATTCTTTGTATTAGGATCCCCTCCTTGTATTACAAAATCTTTCACAATTCTGTGAAAAATTGTACCATCGTAGAAACCACTAGTTGATAAATTTATAAAGTTCTCAACATGTCTCGGTGCTGCATTGGGAAAGAATTCGAGAGTTATGTTTCCTTGAGTAGTTTCAAGTACCGCAATTTCTGTTGATGGTGTCATATCTGTTTTTATCATCGTCTCAGGTTTTTCTTCCACAATATTTGATTCTTTGTCTTGAATTTCTTTTGTAAGGTTATTTTTTTGTTCCAAGAGCAGCGGTTGAGGGTTATAACTTTTATTAACTTCGTATATTAAAACGCCAAAGACAATATCATCTTGGTTATTCTTAAAACTGGGTGAAGAATAAACTAGTTTCAGTGGCTGTTCTTTTGTTCCGTTATTTGGAAATTTGATGTCCTGGACATTAATAGCAATAGTTCCAGATGAATATTCTGGTTGTAAGTTTGCTAACATTCCATTATTAACTGAAGCATATGAAATTGGGTTATAAGGAATCAATTTACCCAATAATGTATTATTCCAAAAATTAGGATTAGGAGTAAACCCATCATCTTGAACATAATCCATCTCATTAAATCCTCCTATTCGCATAAACCATTGTTTTTTGCTTTCATCTCCTCCACTTCCGAGCGTATAGAATGAGTTACCATCTGGCCCTTGATGCCTGTCAGCGACTATATATACCAGTATATAATCTGCATTTAAGTCTTGACTAATTTTTATCCCAGTTTCTGGTTCGCTCATAAACATTTTAGCAATAGTTTGAATTCTCGTTTGGTTTATTGTAGCATTATCTGCCAATGTTGTCCTGTTTCCTAAGGTTGTAATCCAATAACCATAATCCCACCATGAAGCTATTACTGAATCCTTGGGAGTATTATTTTCTATCCAGTCGACAGCATCAATCCAATCATCAACCTGCATTCTGAAACCTGTTGCACCATTTGCAATCGAAGGAGGAATATCTGCAGAGCTTAACCAATTAAAATTCTTAGGATATATTATACCTTGATTATCTATCAATGGTAAAGATATTAAAAATATAATTACTATTACATAAGAGATTTTTACAAGGGATTTTACCTGGGGTAAAATTTTTCCACGTTTAATATTCTTTTGAAATTCTTTCTCACTTAATTTCCCATGACTTTCTATTTTATTTTGAAGTATGCTTTTGGTTATTTCGTAAAATCCTATCGAGGCTAGAATTGCTATTGAGATAGACGAAAAAACCATTAATCTAGCGAAAGTAGCACTTACATACAAACCTGTTATTCCAATTATCAAAGCGAATAATGACATGTCAGTTCTTTTTGAAAATGCCACGAAGGCTCCAAACCCTGCGAATATCAACAGAACAGAATAATCAGTAAAATAGTCTACTATCGTAGGCGTGGAGTGTTCAGCTACTGATTCCACCAAAGGGTTTTGAGACGATAAGAATGGGTTTACTGCATTCAAATATCTAAAAGATGATGGTTGATATGCCCCAGCTGCTACTAACATTCCTGCAACTAAAATGAATATTGTTAAACTGATAAGTAAATTACGAATAACTTTACGTTCCTTACTTTTGATCCTAACTAAGTTTCCTATGACTGAAAATAATGCTCCAACCATCAGTGCTATTCCTGGTAGTCCTATAACAAAGGATATTCCTGGTCTGGGAAATGCGCCTGCGGTTATTAATGTAACCAAAGTAAAAATAACTACTGCATATATTATCTTCTTTGAATCGTTTCTGATAAAAGGTAATACGAAAAAAAAGATTGCTAAGGGAATGCTGAAGTATTGAATCCCACCCCAAGAAGCATTTGCTAATCCTAAGATTAACCCTGCTCCTATTACCTTGATAATAGTGACTCTTAAATTATTGTCTTTAATTGCTGAAAGAAAAAGATAGATTGATAATGTCCCAAAAAACAATCCCAACGGTTCTGATTTAAACCATCCCAAATTCCCTCTTTGTATTATTGCAGGCATAAATGCAAATACAAGACTAGCAAACAATCCCGCAGTAGTGCTGCTGATAGTTCTCACTAACGCAAATATAATGATTACAGTAAGAGAACCTATCACAACTGGAAACATTATTAGAAAATCAAGCAATGGAGTCCCAAAACCGAATATCTTATAAAGGACAGCAGCGGTCATATGAAGTCCTACTTGAGAAGATTTTGGCACATCTCTTCCTTCTGGATACCACGACATGTCATCATGCCATTGTAAATATTCTACAAAACCATTATCTATTATGTATTTTGTTGCCCTGTAATCGAAATAAGGATCAAATTCATTTAAAACGAATCCATACTTAATCGGATAAGATCTGATAATAAATGCGGTAGAAAATGCTATAATCAAGACAGCAATCACAAGTAAGTGTTTGACCTGAAAATTAAAAGACCTAGTACTGAATAAAACTTTGTTTCCTTGCAGCATTGTATTTACTTACTATTTTTAACCTCCTTTTTAAGTTAATGTATGGATAATTCAAAAAAGGATCACTGGTATAGTCAACTGCATAAAAATTTCGATCAAGGAAATATCCTACTCCACAAAATTAATTGACAAAAATTTATTCCAATATATATTTCGATACATAATTCTAATTGATAAAATTCAATTTTTTATCTGGTGAATTACCTTTAGTATTAAAGACTCTTCGTATTATAGAGAAAAAAATTGGAGTGTATAATATAAAGCTAAACATAAATGAGAAAATAAAATAATCAAACTTGTATTCTACAAATTAAAAATTGAAAAAACAACATAATGAATATTTAGTATATAAATATACAGCGAAATGATAGTTTAGAATATCGTTCAGTCGTATTTTCTATAATGAAAGAAATACTCATTATAAAAAGGATTGATTCTATTTTTTTAGAAATGTTTAAGTAAAATAGTGAAGAATTTATAAGCGAGTCATATATGTCTAATATAGTATTTTACTTATTATGCCATGAATTAATTCGTCGAAATTAAGTTCAAATACTCCATTCGGATTAACAAAATTATCAATTATTCTATTCATAACGCAGCATAGATGAATGGGAGTAAGGTAGTAATTTCACCATGAACTGTTACTTGTTTTGCATTCGTATTTACCTTATTCCAGGATATTGCTTCCCTTATTTCAGCTCCGCTCAAACTTCCGTCCCACTCATTTGCTGTTGTAATGTAGACAGCATAGTTCAGACCATCCCTGTATTGATTCCACCACAACGTGTGATGTTTAGATATTCCTCCCCCTAGCATTAATGCCCCTGTTTTTTTCGCATCAAAAACTAAATCTGAAATTCTTGACTCATCTTTCAATAAATTAAGAACTAAGTCTTTATGATTTTGATAAAAGAGCCAAATTTGGCTCCCAACTGCTCCATCAACCAATCCAGGAACTATCACAGGAATTTTATTTTTGTGAGCCCAGTATAAAATAGAACTATCATCTAATTTACTTCCAATGTAATCGATAATCTCATATCCAGAAAATTCATGACGATTTTTATAATATTCTAAAAGAATATTTTGAATTTTCTTTTCTATTGCTTCACCGTAATTTTTTGCAGGGATGAATACGTTTCCCAACCTATGAATATTCTTTTTTTTTAAATAGTAATCATTTGAATGCAAGTCTCCAGCATAATATTTTCCAAATGTTCTTGCTATGTCATGATCTAATGCACCGCATGTTGTTATTATGCAATCGAACATATTTCTTTTCACCATTTCTTTTAATATTCCTCTCGCTCCTGTAGAAACAATTGCTCCTACAAAGGATAAAAATCGTGTACACTGTTTATCGTTTATTATTTTTTGTAAGATATTTATTCCCTTTACTAGATTAGTTGATTCAAATCCACCAGAACGTGACATCTGTTTAATTATTTCTCTAAAATCACTTTTTTTTATGTCATAATCTAATACATCATAGTTTGTTATATTTTTATCAATATTATCCGTCATTAGAAATATTTGGGAGTATAACTATAAAATATATATTCTTTACAATAAATTAATAATTTATCGAATTTTATAAATTGTAGTTTTTTCATGAATTACTGTGTACAAAAAGCATTCTTTTAAGGGCAAAGAAATACATCCAGAGAAGTTAACATCTAGTATGTCTGTGTCAGATCTTATATCCTTTTATGGATCGACAGGTTTTAATGCTAGAAGATTAGCAGAAGCAGCACAATTATTCAAAAAAATGATTGATTCGGATGCAACCACTTGCTTAACAATCTCTGGTGCAATGTCTCCTATCGGATTGGGAGGTTGCATATCTAGTCTTATCGAAAATGGTTTTATAGATTGGATTATTACGACAGGTGCAAATGCTTATCATGATTTACATTTTGCATACAACCTTCCAGTTCGACAAGGTTTTTTTGATGTTGACGATGATATATTATACTCCAAAAATATTGTAAGAATTTATGATGTATATATTAAAGAAATAGAAACATTGCAAAAACAAGATGAAATCATTCAAGAAGGAATTTCTCGCATAAATCTAAAAAATAATAATCAATCGTTAACTTCATCAGCGGATATTTCTTATTATTTAGGCAAAATTGCTGCTGAGAATTCTGAATTTCCTGATGAGTCGTTTATGGTTTCTGCTTACAAAAATAAAATTCCAGTGTACATTCCTGCAATAATCGATTCATCAATAGGAATGAATTTACTTCCCTTGCTTTTCGAATCAAAATTGCCATGCTTTAATTTTATTTCTGATGTCGCTGAATCTGCTGCAATTTTATGGAAAAGCAAATTATCTGGAGGATTAGAATTAGGTGGTGGAGTCCCTAAAAATTTCTTTCAACAAACCGGTCCAACTTTATACCAAATACTAAAAATTCAGGAAGGAGGACATGATTTTGTGATTCAATTGACAGATGCAAGACCAGATACTGGGGGTCTTTCTGGTGCAACTATTCAAGAGGGGAAGAGTTGGGGAAAAATAAAATCTTCTCACAAAGGTAACGTAATTGTTTATGGTGATTCTTCCGTATACTTTCCACTACTTTCTTCATATGTATTATCTGAGTGCTTACAAAGAAAATCTAAAAAATTGTATCTTCTAAAAAATAAATATGTAGAAGAAATGAAATCCAAATATCTAGAAAAAAAAGGTCAATAGTGGATAATAAAAATTAAAAAATCAATTTAGATGCTGAACTTAAAAATTTTTTCCCCGTTCAAGATCCTACTTAGGTTATTTTTAATTAAATCAATATCAATTTCATAATATTTACCATCAATATTAATCAATTTTGACATTGCCCTACCAAAAATTGAGATACATCTTTCTTCCTCATTTTTTTGGTAATGTACATATGCAGCTGCAATAAGGATCAATCCGTTCAGTAACTCCTTTTCCACACCCAATGATTTCTTCCAAATTCCTTCTAATACTTCATGTGACAGCCAGTATCTTTCATCATTGAAAAGCTCAATTCCTTTTTTTATAGCTTCTTCTTTCCTTAAGGATCTTTCCTTAATCGTGATAATATCATTTAATTTTCCAATTTCGGTCAATAAACTAAGAATGTCATCAACTTTTTCTTCTTTATGGATACTAATATCTAATTCTATAAACCTATCGGAAATTCTCACATCTCTAATAATAACCTCTTTTGTACTCGTTTTATTACGAGCCAAAATAAGTATAAAATTTGCATCACTTGGAGAAAATCGTTGGTTATTCAAGTATACCATATATCTCACTAGATGTTGATTATTTTTCATGATTTTTACTAAATAGGATGGTCGTATATTCTTACTGGGTAACCAATGAGCATAATATATTAAAATAAAACTCTATTTTAGAATACTCATATTGGCTTTAGATCTAGCAGATAAAAGAATTTTAGAATCTCTGATAAAAATTATTCCTTGCGAATTAGAAAACTTATTTTTTTTCGCAAAACAATTGCTTCCTTCCCAAGGATCTTATAATGACTTCATATATGGTTTGCTCTTAGGAATAATCCTGGGAAACTTTATTGAAAAATTTACTAAAAAATATAATCGAAATCCTGATAATGATGAGATGCTTGATATTTATTTCACACTTTCACTTAAATCTCCTAAAATTAGAAAATTAATTTTAAAATACTCACCAAATTGAATGGACTCAAACACCATAATATACCGATAGATTGAACCTAATTTTATTCATTTTTCAATTACATTTTTAAATCACTCTATTAATTTTTTTTTATGACAAATGACTTAGAATTTGGACTAGCGGTTATGACTAGAATTATTAAAAAAGCAGGTGCTGATAGAGTTAGCGATGACGCAGCGAATCAATTACGGATAATATTAGAAGAAATTGCATCAGAAATTTCAAAATCGGCTATTCTCTTGTCTCGTCATGCAGGAAGGAAAACGATAAAGTCGGAAGATATCTTACTTGCTTATAAAACCTCAATAAAAGGTAACTTAATATCTGAATAAAGTTTATTTTATAATACAACGCCAATTTTTTGCATTTTTCCATTTTCAATTGTTGAAGGTTGATACCTCAAATTTATATGGCTCAATTTTATGCCTATTCCTATGGTGGGGTGGCAGAGCGGTTATGCGTTCGCCTGCAGAGTATTACCGGATAGCGAATTTATAAGGGTTCAAATCCCTTCCCCACCTTAAATAATTTATTACAAGATATGTAAATTTTCATTATTTTGTATAAGTCTCTTTAAGTGCCTGGCCATAAGATAAATGCGCTTTTTTTCTTAAATAAGGAATAAGTCTATAATGTAGAGAGTAGGTATTTACTTCTTTTATCAATATTCCTTTCACAACCAACGAAATTAAACCCCCTGATAGTTTAGATGCGGGAATAGTATTATTTCTAGAAAAATCCTTCCTTTTAATTTGATATTCATTCTTAGAAAAATAAGGTTTATTTTTTTCAATTATCAAAGGCCAAACAATATTCTCCCAAATTAATCTCCTATATTCTGTAGAATGCGCATGTTTTCCTTTCTTAGCATCTGAATTCTTATTTTTGTTTAAGGCCATTTTTCATTGCTTGTACTTTCTTCTAATTGACTTGGTTTTATAATCTAATACTTTATCTAAATTTTCTATTTCAAATAAATTCAATTTTTATCTATTGACAAAAATTTATCTTTTAACCTTGTAGGTTATCTAGTCTTTAAATCTAAAATAATAATAAATCGTATCAATCATTGTATAGCATGAACGTTCTAATTTTCGTTATTTACGCAGTGTTACCGGAAAAGATGGTTATAAATGAAACACTTTTTCTTACATTTCTCATTATTTTATCATTTCTTGTCGTGATAGCCTTTATCCTAAGAAAGAAAAGAATGGATCATCCCAACTCTGATAATTTATAAATAAATAATAAATCTTGATCTTGTAAAATATACTTATCGATATAAAGACAGCGTTTTAGCTATCATAATAACATCATTTTTGGTTTTAGCCAATTTTGCTATTTTCACACTATCCCTAATATCTTTGGATTTAAGTTTACTCCAAACAATTTCTGAAATTGTATTTGCTATTTCAAAGGAAGTCCCAGAGTTGACTAATATATTATTTGAAATTTCAATAAATTTATATCGGCTGTAAGGTTTGAGGTGAAAAACCATGAACCTTGACAAGAGTGGGGTCAGCAATTTATTTTTATTATTACATGTAGCAAAAACCCATGTTTTTAATAAGGTGTTTCTCGTTTTTTGTGACTTGGTTTCAGTTAATATGCCTGTCTCCATCAAACTCAAGAGAGCAGACTGGTCTTTGAACGGCATGTATTCAATCTCGTCAATTAATAGATATCTTGGTCTGTTTTCAAACAAATAATCAATCATACCCGCTTTACTACTGTGACTTCCTAATGTAAAAAAGGATCTTTCAAGTTTCATACATTCCAACATAAATAGGGTTTTAGCAGATGCAGGAGGTCCAACCAGAAGTATATGCACGGGTTTTTCAGATTCCAACGACATTTTAAAGATCTGTTTTATATCTTCATAACCTACGATATCTCCAAAATGTACATCCTTAATTAAAGACTCCTTAAACCCTACCAAATTCTTTTTATCATCCAACCGTAAAGAATTAGTATTGTTCATTGTAATTCCTATAGTTTGTTACTTTATAGGTTTATTGATTTTAGGATTTTAATATTTGATAGGTATTAAATAGAAACGCCTATTATTCTAATTCAACTTTCTATAGGATTTTGAATCCAAAAATTATTTATAGAAATTTAGACCTAGTTTCAAAACTCTTTTAATAACTTACCATTATTACAATTCCTCCCATTCACAGGAGTATTCGGGACTAGTTTCCCACAATCTTAGAAATGATTTATTGTAATTATCAAACAATTGATGATTTTTTCTCTTATACAGCTGTATTATTTTTCTATGAGGTGATTTTATCCCAAACAAAAAATGTTCTAATAAAATAATCCCGCTAAGTTCTATTCCTTGATCTATTATAATAACATTATGTGTTAATATTGTCTTGTATGACCTTATCTCGAAGTTAGCCAATTCATTGCTCGTAAGTGAAATTATTTTCATATTGCAAAGTCTCGATAAGCATGAGGTCAAATTTTCTTCTATGCTAGGATATACTGTCAGGTATTTCAGATGATTTATTAATTCAGATTTAGGATCACAAATAAGTATTTTTATTTTTACGTTATTTTTTAAAATGCTTTTAAAAACTTCAATATAATTAAAAGAAAAAATTTGGTCTAAACTTATACATGCTATGCATATTTCCTTTTTGGCGCCTACTAATATGTCAAAAACTTTAACATTCTCCTTTGAAAAAACGTCAATAGTGTCATCACGATTTTCTTTTTTTAGAATATCCTTAATTTTTGAGGTCATAAAAGGGGAGATTGAGGAGGAAATATTGGTTCCTTTTTCAATTATATTTTCTAGGGTCAATGGTGATAAATTATTTATTCAGCTAAAAATACTTTTATTAATGAAAACTGATTTTAAAAATTATTTCTGTTCAGCAACAAATTTGAAAGTAACCATTTGTTATAGATTCTTAATATTTTAAATCGTATTATTTCTTTTTTAAGATGTAATTTTTTTTTAGTTAAAGTCAGAGAAAACTAGCTAACATTCTTTTTAATATTACTTTGTTCTATATATTAAATTGACCGCTACTCCCTCTAAACTAAAATTCCGATTAAATTACAAACCCATAAATTATGATCTTAAAACAGGAATGTTCGAAGTAAATTCTGAAAAATATACTAGATATGAAGAAGCGAGAGCGAATCACTGGAGATGCGATAAATGTGGAAATAGATTTTCAACTTTTAAGAAGCTTCGACAACATAAAAAAGAGATTCATGCGTATTAATGGATGTTCTAAAATCCCCAATTATGCCATATTATTTTCTTATATATATTAGATTCATTCTTTTAACACTTGGTATTTTCAATTTTGGGTCAAAATTTTTATTGTGGTCTATTTACTCATAACGTATGGAAGGATATTGCGTTAAATGTAAATCAAAGAGAGAAATGCAAGATGAAAAAAAGGTAACTATGAAAAATGGTAGACCAGCCACTCAAGGAATCTGCGGTGTTTGTGGTACAAAGATGTTTAAGATTGGAAAATAACTAAAAATGATAAAACATTATACTATCTTTATAATGTTTTATATATAATTTTTTTAATCAATTGCATTGAAATTTGTAATTAAATTATGTGAAAACAGATGATCAATCCCTTCGATTTTTCCTATAATCATAGTAGAAAGTTCTAATAGAAATTTCATCAATTTAAATATAGTGTTATGGAAAAGAAATTGTATGAATTTCTACTTACTTCTCGTTCCACTGATATCATTGTTAGGCTTTGTTCTTTCAATTGATGCAATACCAAATATTTCATCACAGCAAATTCCTGATGAACATTTATTAAATAAATCTGTATCAGTGAAAATCACTTCCCATCAAGATGGCGAACAAGTTCCTATAGGTAAATTAACAATTTCTGGAATTTCTAATGATGATACAGAACGAAATTGTATTATATATGTTGATTGGAATAACAAAAAACCATTTCAACAAGTTAGAGCCGCTGGTCCAGGGGGTGCAGATGATTTTTCTGAATGGTTTTTCACATATGATGAAGATTACTATACAATAACTGAGGGAGATAACGATCTGACATCAAAGATTACATGTACTGATATTGTTGGTCCTGCGGGTACAAAGTGGTATTCAGTAAACTTAATAGGAGTTTCTGAAACTATTCTTCCTAATTCAAATCAAGAAACCAACATATCTGATTCTTTAGACGAACCTTCTCATATAATAATTCCCGGCTTTACATCTAAATTTGAAACTCCAACGCTACAAAATGATGTACAAAATCCAACTAGTAAATCTGTAGATGAACCATCCCAAAAAATTATCCCTGGATCTACATCTGATTTTGAAAATCCAACTCTACAAAATGATTTACAAAGACAACCCGGTGACTCGGTAAAAGAATTTTCTCAGCTTGAAGTACCTTCTGAAAAACATAATACAAGTGACAGTGAAAAAACAAAAAACTCGTTAATTGAGTCCAATATTTCTGCTATCAAAAATGAGGATATCTCTTTATCAAACAATACTGGAGAGGTAAAAAATAAAGGTAATAATTCTGAGATTCGCATGATTGATAATGAGATTTCTCGATCTACCTTTTTTGAAAATAGTAATCAATCAAATAATACATTATCAGGCCTTGAATCATTAAAAAATAATTCTGATACTGATAGTGATGTTAAATCTACCACCTCAGAATATCTTAGTGTGTTTGTAGTGCTTCCTGAACCTGTTATTATAAATAATGATTATTCTTCAGAACTTTCAGTACTTACTAGTGATTCTTCTCCAGTAGCCGATGCCATAATATCTGGTGAAATTTCAAACACAGTAAATCCTAATTATATGATAACTTTTTTGGGCAAAACTGATAGTAATGGAACATACAACTTTCCATTAAAAATTTCCAATCTATTTCCTACTGGTGAATATGATATGAAAGTTATTGTAACTAAATTAGGTTTACCTGATAGTACATTTTCTACCAACTTTTTTGTATCTGAAAATTTTACATCAAATAAAGATCTAGAAAGATCTGGGCTAGGAAATTTAACCGACGGTGAGGAGCTTGTATTGAATAAAAATATCTCAAATACATTTTCTCAATTAACAAAAGGAATAGCTTCAGATGAAGATCAAATGAAGTCCCTAAATAATTCTGCTAATTTCGAGACCCCTCCCTTTAAGTCAAATGAATATCCTACTCTAGAACAACCACCACCAACATTTGAACAACCACCACCAACATTTGAACAACCACCACCAACATTTGAACAACCACCACCAACATTTGAACAACCACCACCAACATTTGAACAACCACCACCA